>CAZCPK010000177.1:0-8100 GCA_964500755.1 uncultured Anaerolineales bacterium | reverse complement strand
CGATCCGCGTGATTTCGCGACCTTCGACGCGCTCTTCGCCGCCTACCGGACGCAGCTGCAGCACTTTATCGACGTCAAGATCCGCGGCAGCCAGGTCATCGAGCGGCTCTACGCGGAGTACATGCCCGCGCCGTTCCTCTCGTTGCTGATCGACGACTGTATCGCGGCGGGTAAGGACTACCACGACGGCGGCGCCCGCTACGATACCAGCTACATCCAGGGTGTGGGCCTGGGCACCATGACCGACGCCCTGACCGCGCTCAAGGTCCACGTCTTCGAGGCGGGGACGCTCTCGATGGACGCGCTGCTGGCGGCGCTGGCGGACGATTTCGCCGGTGACGAGCGGCTGCGCCAGCTGCTGCTCAACCGCACGCCGCGCTACGGCAACGACGACGACCGCGCCGACGACGTCATGGTGCGCGTCTTTGACGCCTACTTCGACGCCGTCGACGGACGCCCCAACACGCGCGGCGGCGCCTACCGGATCAATATGCTGCCCACGACATGTCACGTCTACTTCGGCTCCGTTATCGGGGCGACGCCGGATGGGCGCCGCGCGGGCCAGCCGCTCTCCGAGGGCGTCTCGCCGGTCCAGGGCGCGGATCGCAACGGGCCGACGGCGGTCTTGCGCTCCGTCGCCAAGCTGGACCACGTCCGCACGGGTGGCACGCTGCTCAACCAGAAGTTCACGCCGCAGGTGTTGGCCGACGAGGCCGGGCTGGAGAAGTTCGTCCGGTTGATCCGCACCTACTTCCGGCTGGAAGGCCATCACATCCAGTTCAACGTCGTCGACGCCGAGACGTTGCGCGCGGCGCAGGCCCATCCCGAGCAGTACCGCGACCTCATCGTCCGCGTCGCCGGTTACAGCGACTACTTCTGCGACCTCACCGCGGCACTGCAGGAGGAGATCATCGCGCGGACGGCGCACGATACGTTCTAGGCGTAGCTTGAGATTTTTTTGTACTAACCTCCGAGATCTGAGTGCAGCAGAGAGGGGGATACCGTGACTGAGGAAACGCTGATACCGGTCGTCTTCATCGTGGGGCCGACGGCGGTGGGCAAGACGGGCCTGGCGGCGGAGATCGGACCGACGTTCGACGCCGAGGTGGTCTCCGCCGACTCGCGGCAGTTCTACCGCGGCATGGACATCGGCACCGCCAAGCCGACGCCCCAGGAGCGGGCGCGGGTGCCGCACCATTTGGTCGACATCGCCGACCTCGACGAGACGGTCGGGCTGGCGCAGTTCCTGCGGCTGGCCCGCGCCGCCATCCGCAACATTCACGCGCGGGGCAAGCTGCCGTTCGTGGTCGGCGGGACCGGGCAGTACGTGCGCGGTCTGCGCCGGGGCTGGCGCGTCCCGGAGGTGCCGCCCGATCCGGAGCTGCGGGCGGCGTTGGAGCGCGAGGGAGAGGCGCACCCAGAGGCGCTCTGGGCCCGCCTGATGGAGCTCGACCCGGATGTGGCGGACTTTATCCATCCCAACAACTTGCGCCGGGTGGTTCGCGCGTTGGAGGTCTCCATCAAGGCCGGGCAGCCCTTCTCGGAGCTGCGGCGCCGGGTGCCGCCGCCGTACCGCATGCTGCACCTGGGTCTGACCATGGAGCGGGACGCGCTCTACGCCCGCGCCGACGCGCGCGTCGACGCCATGCTCGAGGCCGGGCTCCCCGCCGAGGTCCGGTCGCTGCTGGAGGCGGGCTACGATTGGGAGCTGCCGGCGATGTCGGCGCTGGGTTACCGGCAGTTCCGTCCGTACTTCGGAGGGGAGGCGACGTTGGAGGGGGTCGCCGAGCGCATCAAGTTGGACACCCACGACTTTATCCGACGGCAGTACACCTGGTTCCGGCCCAACTCCCCGCGCATTACCTGGCTGGACGCGACCGAAGCGCCCGCGGCTCGGGCCACGGCGTTAGTGCGCGGGTTGCTGGATGAAATGTAAGGCGAAGACGTACCAAAGAAAAAACGCGGGGCCCGGGCCCCGCGTTTTGCGCGTCAAAAAGACCGTTAGTGTAGATTCAACAGCCGGTCGATCTTGCGGCGGTTAAAGCCTACGACAATACGCCCGTTGATCTCCACCTGCGGCACGCCCTGGCGTCCGCTGCGACGGACCATGTCGCGGGCGGCGCGCTGATCGCGCGAGACGTCGACGTCCTTGAAGTGAATCCCCTTCTGCTGTAGATAGCGCTTCACCGAGCGGCAGTGGGGGCAGGTCGGCGTCGAAAAGACGATGACCCTGGGTTGACGACTGCTTTTACTCTGTTGACTGCGTTGGGTGCTCATGCTGTCTCCTTTCCAATCCAACAATATTTCAGACATCTCTATTGTAATTAAAATGTCCGATACTGTCAACTCATTTTAGCACTCTTGTGAGGAGAGTGCTTGACAAAAAATAGCAGATATGTTACTATTATCAGTGGTTAGCACTCGTTTCCGCGGAGTGCTAACGGGTGCTAAAACGCTTAATCAAAAACTTTCACATGGATGGAGGTAACAGATGAGTGTAAAGATTCGACCCCTGGGTGATCGCGTTGTCGTGGAGCCCATTGAAGAGGAAGAAATGACCATGGCCGGCGGTAAGCTGGTACTGCCCGATACGGCGAAAGAAAAGCCGCAGCAGGGCCAGGTCCTGGCCATCGGCCCCGACGTCATCACCGAAGACGAAGAAGGTAACGTCATCGGCATTCAAGAAGGTGACGTCGTTATTTATGCCAAATACGCGGGCACCAACTTCAAGACCCGCGAAGGCAAAGAGATGCTCATTCTACGGGAGGACGATCTCCTGGGCATCATCGAGTCGTAAGGTAATTTCACCACTACCAAGTACCTCGAAAATTACCAACAAAGGAGAAAACAAGCATGGCTAAGCAATTAAAGTTCGGAAGTGAAGCGCGCGTGGCCTTGAAGGCCGGCATGGACGTCGTAGCCAAGGCCGTAGTGACGACCTTAGGCCCCAAGGGCCGCAACGTCGCTCTTGACAAGAAGTGGGGCTCCCCCACGATCACGCACGACGGTGTGACCGTCGCCAAAGAGATTGAGTTAAAGAAGCCCTTCGAGAACATGGGCGCGCAGCTGCTCAAAGAGGCCGCCACCAAGACCAACGACATCGCTGGTGATGGCACGACCACCGCGACGCTGCTGGCTCACGTTCTCATCGAAGAGGGTATGAAGAATGTGGCTGCCGGCGCCAACCCGATGCTGCTGAAGCGCGGCATCCTGACCGCCGCCGAGAAGGTCGCCGACGCCATCGGCGCCTCCTCCGTGGACGTCGATACCAAAGAGGACGTCGCTAACGTTGCCTCCATCTCCGCCCAGGACCAGGAGATCGGTTCGCTGATCGCCGAGGTCATGGACAAGGTGGGCAAGGATGGCGTTATCACCGTCGAAGAGTCCCGCAGTCTGGCCTTCGAGATCGAATACGTCGAAGGTATGCAGTTTGACCGCGGTTACATCAGCCCCTACTTCGTCACCGACTCCGACACCATGGAGTCCGTGATCGAAGACGCGTACATCCTCATTCATGAGGGCAAGATTAACTCGCTGCAGGACCTCTCCAACCTCTTCAATGAGATGTCCCAGCGCGGTAGCCTGGACAACCTGGTTATCATTGCCGAAGACGTCGAGGGCGAGGCCCTGGCGACGCTGGTGGTCAACAAGCTGCGCGGCACGCTCAAGGCGCTGGCCATCAAGGCTCCCGGCTTCGGCGACCGCCGCAAGGCAATGTTGCACGACCTCGCCATTCTGACCGGCGGCAACGTTATCACCGAGGAAGAGGGCCGGCGACTCGAAGGCACGACCGTCGCCGACCTGGGCCGCGCCGACAAGATCGTCTCCACCAAGGACGACACGACCATCGTCGGTGGGCACGGTGACGACGAGGCCATCATGGCGCGTGTTAACCAGATCAAGACGCAGATTGACGTCTCCACCTCCGATTACGACCGCGAGAAGCTGCAGGAGCGGCTGGCCAAGTTGGCCGGTGGCGTCGCCATCATCCGCGTCGGCGCTGCGACCGAGACCGAGCTGAAGGAGAAGAAGCACCGTGTCGAGGACGCACTGAGCGCGACCCGCGCAGCCGTCGAGGAGGGCATTGTGCCCGGCGGCGGTGTGGCCCTGCTTAACGCCATGAAGGTGCTGGACGAGATTGATATGCAGTACCCTGACGAGCAGACTGGCATCACCATCCTGCGGAAAGCGCTGGAGATGCCCGTCCGCAAGATCTCCGAGAACGCCGGGCAGGACGGCGCGGTCATTCTGGCCGACGTCCGTCGCGCGCAGGAGGAAGAGGGCAACGAGTTCATCGGCTACGACGTCATGACCGGTGAGTTCACCGACATGCTCAAGGCCGGGATCATCGACCCCGCGAAGGTGACGAAGGGCGCGCTGCTCAACGCTGCGTCCGTTGCCGCGATGGTGCTCAGCACCGAAGCGCTTATCACCGATATCCCTGAGGAAGAGCCCGACATGCCCGCCGGTGGCGGCGCCCCCGGTATGGGTGGCATGGGTGGTATGGGCGGTATGATGTAGGGTCGTTGACCACAACGACAATCAAAGCCCCCCGCTTTTCAAGGCGGGGGGCTTTCTTTATTAGAAGCATGTAGGCGCGTTAGTCGTTGGCTGCCGCTTCTCCTTTGTCGGTCAGCGTCCAGAAGTGCATCTGCTTGGCGCGGGCCTGACACGCCGGCTGCAGCGGACAGCTCGGACAGCCGTCCACGCACTGCGCGGCGCGGGAGAGATAACCCTGTCGGGCAAGTTGTTCCAGCATGGGCTGGATCAGCGTCGGCGAGACGTCCAAACGCTCGGCTAAGGTCTCCGGCGTCTGCGCGCGGTCGGCCTCGGCCAGCGTTTGCAGAAGTTGCTTTAACATCAGAGTCCTCCCATCAACCACGTGCCACCCTGGTAGATCAGGACGCCGGCGCCAAGCGAGATGACCAGCAGCATGCCGACGCTGATCAGCGCCCACTTCCAGTTGGTCTCCTGCTTGATGGCGGCGACGGTTGCCGCGCAGGGGATGAAGAGCATCTGCACCACCATAAAGGCCAGCGCCGCGGCCGGCGTCAGTACCGTCGGCAGGGTGTTTTCCAGATCTCCGTAGAGGATCCCCAGTGTGGCGATGGTGTTCTCTTTGGCGATAAAGCTGGTGATGAGCGCCGTGATCATCTCCCACGGCACCCCCATCCAGGCGCCAATGGGGGCCAGCCACTGACCGACGGCGGCGAGATAGCTCTGCGTCGGGTCGCCGGTGGGGAAGTAGGAGAGCGCCCAGACGACCACCGAGACGCCCAGAATGATCGTTCCGGCCTTTTTGACGAATTCCACCATGTTCTGCCAGATGTAGAGCCCGATGGAGCGGACGTTCGGCAGGTGGTAGAGGGGGAGTTCCATAATGAAGGCGATGGGCTCGCCCTTGAGGACGAAACGGTTGAGCGTCACGCCCAGGAATGCCAGGGTCAGCAGGCTGAGGGTCACCATACCCCAGGCGACCAGGCCCGCGTAGGGTCCGAAGAAAATGCCCGCCAGGAGTGTGATCAGCACCATGCGCGCGGTACAGGGCACCAGAGGGGCCAGGAGGATGGTCAATAGCCGGGCCCGCTTGGTCTCGATGATGCGGGCGCCCAGCACGGACGGTACGTTGCAGCCAAACCCCAGGAGTAAGGGGATGAAACTCTTGCCGTGCAGCCCCATCAGGTGCATAAACCGGTCGGTGAGATAGGCCATGCGGGCCATGTAGCCCGTGTCCTCCAGGATACCCAGGATGGCGAAAAAGAAGAAGAGGATGGGGAAGAAGGTCAGCACCATGCCAGCGCCGCCGATGACGCCGTTGGCGAGTAGATCCCCGAGCCAGGTAGCCCCCCCGGATAAGCCGGCCCGGACCCATTCCGCCAGGATGTCCATCTGATCCTCAATCGCACCCTGCAGCGGCGCGCCCAGCGTGTAGGTGAGAAAGAAGACTCCTCCCAGTATGGCGAACAGCACCACCATGCCCCAGAAGGGATGGGTCAGTACGCTGTCGAGGCGCTGGGTGAGCCCTACCTGACCGACCTTGGGGTGGACGACGGCGGCGCGGATCATCCGCTCGATCCACTCGTAGCGGGCCCCAGCGATGTCCAGGATGGCGTCTTCGTGAGCGTAGAGGCGCTCGGAGACGTTCTTCCAGACCTCCGGAGGTAATCGTTCCTCCATCAGCGTAAGTATCTCCTCGTCACCCTCCAAGAGCTTCAAGGCCACCCAATCCGGAGGGTAAGGCGTGGGGACGTATTTGGCGATTTCGGTGAGGATCTCGCTCATGACCATCTGATGGGCCGGGCGGATGGTGGGGCGTTTGGGATGATAGGGGATCTCGTCGTCCAGGAGGGCGTTGACGGTCTCCACCAGCTCGCGCACGCCGATGCCGTGCGCCGCGCTCATGGAGACCACCGGGATGCCCAGCGCCGCGGAGAGCACCTCCGTCTCGATCTTGATGCCTTCGTGCTCTGCCACATCGATCATATTGAGCGCCAGCACGATGGGCGCGGGCAAGAGCAGCAACTCCGCCAGCAGGTAGAGACTGCGCTCTAATATCGCCGCATCTACCACCACGATGACCACATCCGGCTGCTCATGGAGAATAAAATCGCGGGTGATGCGCTCCTCTTCGGAGTTGGCGGTCAGGCTGTAGGTTCCCGGCAGATCAATAATCTCAAACTCTCGCCCTTCATAGGTGAGCGCCCCGGACTTCTTGGCGACCGTCTTGCCGGGCCAGTTGCCCACGTGTTGGTCGAGGCCTGTGAGCGTGTTAAAGATGGTCGACTTTCCCACGTTGGGTTGTCCCGCCAGGGCCAGGTGAATTGTTTGACTCTTCTGCATATTGGCTCTTTTCTCTCTGTGTGTTTCCTGTGTGGACGAGCGTAACGTCATTTTTCTTCTCCTCCGCCCTTCGCCGCAAGCATCACCCGGTGGGCTTCGCCGCGTCCCAGGGCGACCTGGGTGCCACGAATGGCGACAATCACAGGACCAAAGCGGTTATTTCGTACCATGGTGACCGGTACGCCGGGCGTAAAGCCCAGGGCTGCCAATCGAGCGACAAAACGGCGCCCGCCGTTGAGTGCGCGGATGGTTCCGCTCCGACCGGTTGATAGTTCTGCTAGGGGTGTCACGGTATAGACCTCCGATATGGTTCCATTGGATAAAGATTTCTCGGTGAGTAGGAAGGCAAGGTGAAGATTTTCATCTCTACAGCTTACCCTGCCTCCACGGTTTCCGATTTTTCAAGGGGTTCTCTGGTGATGCTGATTGTCCAGATTGCGTGCGCGATCTTGTGGGGAATCTGCAGCTCTTTGCCCTTGATTTGCACCACGGTACTTTGAGACCGCTGTTTGATGACGTTCAGCTGGTCATTGGGGCGCAGGTGATGTTTCTGAAGGTAGTGCAGCACTGTGGGCGTCTCCGGCGCGATGCGAAGGATCCGTTGGTGAGTGCCGATCTCGCAGATAGGCAGGCGCACGCCCTGCTGATCATCTTTCCCTGGATCGAGCGGGCCGCCGTGTGGACAGGCCTCTGGATTCCCCAGCAGAGCCGCCAGCCGCTCGGTCACTTTCTCGGTTGCGGCATGCTCCAGTTGCCCGGCGATCTCGTGCGCCTCGTCCCAGGGGATAGCGAGGAGATCGGTGAGGAAACGTTCCCAGAGGCGGTGCCGGCGCAGCAGAGCCTGCGCCACCTGCTCACCCCGTTCGGTGAGTCGGACGCCGTGATAGGGTTCGTAGTCGAGGTAGGCGTGCCGCTTGAGCTTCTGAATCATCTCGTGGATGGAGACGCGCGAGAAGCCGAAATAGGCTTGCAACGCCGAAAGCGGGACCGCCGTCTGCGGGCTCTCCCGCAAGCGGTGGATAGCCGCCAGGTAATCCTCGACACTTTCTTGAATCACGTCATTGCCCTCACTTTGATTGGCTAAGCCCTTTGGCTTGTGTCCGTCGATCTATCAAAATTATAACAGCATACGGAATAAAATTATAAGGTATACCTTACATGTTGTGATTATAACAGGTATCATACCTTTGTCAATACCCAGCTGCGGGGAGCGTTACACATCGGGGACAAGTTCTCCCAGGGTTTCATCGGGCCAGCCGA
>CAZCPK010000176.1:452-8105 GCA_964500755.1 uncultured Anaerolineales bacterium | reverse complement strand
CTTGTTTTCTCTGTGCCCTTCGTGTCTCTGTGGTGAGATATTTAGTTATTTCAGTAGAGCCAATATTCTTCAGTGGCGGATGATGGCTTGGCTTGGGGGGAGCCACCGGCTCGATGCTGACCTTGTGCTGGTCAATCCAATGGAATATGCTATAATTCCCATGATATGTATTAGGAGGTAAACACCGGTGTTTGAATTAACGAAAGAAATTCTTGCAAGTCACGAAGCAATCTTGACGTTGACCTTCGACCCCCAGGTCGAACGCAAAGCCGTGAAGGAGAAAATTCGTAACATTTCTCGTAACGCCAACATTCCCGGTTTTCGCAAGGGGAAGGCGCCTGCTAACGTCATAATGCGAATGTTTGGGAAGAAAGCCGTGATGGCCGAGGTGGTGGAAGATTTGCTGGAAGACGCCTATCCTCAAGTGTTGGAGCAAGCAGAGATCAGACCTTACGGTCCCGGGCAGCTGGAGGACTTCGCTCTAGATCCTCTGGTGGTCAAGATTCGCGTGCCCCTGGCGCCCGAGGTGGATTTGGGAGAGTACGAAAGTCTCCGGATGGAACCGGAGCCCGTGGAAGTGACCGAGGAAGAGGTGGCTGAAGCCCTACAGCACGTCCGAGAGGAAAACGCCGTGCTTGATCCGGTGGATCGCCCGGCGGAACTGGACGACAAGGTGATCCTGGGCTTGGTCGAGAGCACTATCGATGGCGACGTCTTCCTCCATGAGCACGATATGGAGCTGCCGTTGGACATCGAGAGGCCGGTCATCGCACCCGAGTTTATTGAGGCGCTGGTGGGCCTGGAGGCCGGAGATGAGAAAACCTTCACCATCACGCTCCCGGCGGATTTTGACGAGGATCTGGCGGGCGAAGAGGCCGAGTTTACCGTGGAGGTGGATGAGGTCTACAGTCGTGCGTTACCGGAACTGGACGACGCCCTGGCCAGCACTGTGGGTAACTTCGAGACGCTGGACGAGCTCCGGGCCGATCTGCGGGCGCGCCTGCTGGAGTACAAGCAGGGCAACGCCCGTGAGGAGTATCACGATCAGTTAGTCGAGGAACTGGTGGAGTGTGCGGAGGTACACTACCCGCCGGACCTGGTCGAGGACAAGCTGGACGATATGCTTGAGGAATATCGCCAGCGCGTCGAGGAGTCCTACGCCATCACCTGGGAGGAGTTCCTGGAGATGCAGTCCGTCACCGAGGAGCAGCTCCGTGAGCAGCTGCGTTCCCAGGCCGTCGCCGAACTCGAGCGTGGGCTTGCGTTGTCAGAATTCGTCGCAGAGATGGACATAACCGTCTCAGATGACGAAATCAAGGCCGAGATGGAGAACATCATGACACAGCAGGGGATCACGAATCTCGCCTTGCTGCAATCTTTCAGCCTAGATACCCCGGTGGCCAACGACCTGAGAAACTCCCTTCTGAGTCGCAAGACGCTTGCGCTTTTGGAACGCCTCGCTCAAGGGTTGCCCCTGGAAAATGAGACTGAATCGGACAGTACCGTAGCGGCTTCGGAAGATGAATCCGAGGCTCCGGGGGACGCGACTTGATGCCCCAGCGACACGAGGAGGTGCTTATGAGCACAATCCCCATGGTGATCGAGAGTACCGGACGCGGCGAGCGCGCCTACGACATCTTCTCCCTGCTCCTGAAGGAGCGCATCGTCTTCCTGGGCACGCCGATTAACACGCAGATCGCCAACCTGATCATCGCCCAGCTCCTCTTTCTGGATCGCGAGGATCCGGAAAGAGAGATCTCCTTCTACATCAACTCTCCGGGGGGGGAGATTGCCGCCGGACTGGCTATCTACGACACGATGCAGCTGCTCCACGCGCCGGTCTCGACCATCGCCGTCGGGATGGCGGCCAGCATGGCAGCAATTCTCTTAACCGCCGGCACCCACGAACGCCGCTATGCGCTGCCGCACTCCACGATCCTCCTGCACCAACCTTCGGGGGGCGTGCAAGGCCAGGCAGCGGACATCGAAATTGCCGCCAAGGAGATCCTGCGCATGCGGGAGCTTATCAACGAGATCCTGCGCGAACACACGGCGCTCAGCGAGCAGCAGATTGAGGAGTTCACCGATCGTGACTTCTATATGACCGCAGAACAGGCCGCTGATTACGGCATTGTGGATCGGGTGTTAGATAAAGAGCCAGGATCGCAAGACAGGTGACATTTGAGCGAGGGGGAAAGTTACATTTCCCCCTCGCTTTTATTTTGACCCGTTCTTATAATGGACACGGAGCGTGAGTTAAACAAGAGCGCTTCGTCCTTAATGAAAAGTGACTGCATTGTGTTGAGGAGGACAGGAAAGTGGACCGAGAAGTGTTGAATGGGCTGTTACGCCCCAAATCTATCGCTGTCATTGGCGCCTCGAATACCGAGGGGAAGATTGGTTACACGGTTGTTGATAATTTGAAGCAGAGCGGCTACCCCGGCGACGTTTATCCCATTAACCCCAGCGACGAGGAGGTACAGGGGCTGAAGGCGTACCCCTCCGTGCTGGACGTTCCCGGCGAGATCGACGCCGCCGTCGTGGTGGTCCCGGCGAAGATCGTGCCCATGATTGCCGAGGAGTGCGGCAAGAAAGGCGTCAAGGGCTTGATCATCATCGCCTCCGGCTTCAGCGAGATTGGACGTGAGGATCTGGAGCGCCAGGTCGTTGAGACGGCGCATGAGTACGGTATGCGGGTCCTGGGGCCTAATATCGTGGGAATCCTCTCCAACTCCGACGATTGCAACGCCTCCTTTGCGCCCATGCTGCCCTTGCCCGGGAAGGCCGCCCTGGTCTCGCAGAGTGGCGCGCTCCTTATCGCCATGGATACCTCGACGTACACTCGCCGTGTAGGCTTTGACAAGATGTTTTCCATCGGCAATATGTCCGACGTTAACTTTGGCGATATGATCGAGTGGTTGGACGAGGATGAGAATACGGCCTGTATCTCGTTCTACATCGAGGGTTTGAAGGACGGGCGCCACTTTATGGAGGCCGCCCGCAGCGCAACGAAACCCATCGTCGCCTTGAAGTCCGGCGTCTCCGCGCATGGCGCCGCGGCCGCCGCTTCCCACACGGGTTCGCTGGCCGGCTCCGGCAAGATCTACGACTCGGCGTTCGAGCAGGCCGGCGTGGTGCGCGCTTCGGATCTTAACAATCTCTTTGATCGCGCTCAGGTGCTCTCCCTGCAGCCGCCTATGAAGGGGGACAACCTGCTGATTATCACCAACGGCGGGGGCGTGGGGGTGTTGGCCACCGATGCTGCTGAGCGCTTCGGACTGCCCCTGCGCTTTGCGCCCGATGAGGTCCAGGCCGAGTTGAAGAAGCATATGCCGGAGTTCGGCTCCGCCAAGAACCCCGTCGATCTGACCGGAATGGCCGGGGACGATTGGTACTACGAATCCATCCGCTACGCCATCGCCCACGATTGGGTCGATGGCCTGGTGGTACTCTACTGCGAGACAGCCATGACCGATCCGTTGGAGATCGCCAAAGGCGTCAAGCGGGCCATTGACGATACCGGCGTCACCGATAAGCCGGTGGCCGTCTCCGTGGTCGGCGGCGAACAGTCTCAGGAAGCCCGCAGCTGGCTGGTGGAACAGGGCATTCCCGCCTACGACGCCCCGGACGTCGCCGTCAATGCTCTGGCTGCGCTGCACGAGTACGCCCAGAGTCGCCAGTTGGCCGACGAGCCCTTCCAACGCTACGAGGACGTCAACGAGCGCGCCGCTCGCGCCGTCATCGCCGACGTTCGCGCGCACTGCTGCCGCAACGTCACCGAGATCGAAGCCAAAGAGGTCTTCCGCGCCTACGGTCTACCCGTCGCCACGACGGAGCTGGCCGTCGACGAGGATCATGCCGTGGAGCTGGCCGAGGAGATTGGCTATCCCGTGGTGATGAAGATTATGTCCCCCGACATCCTGCACAAATCCGATGCCGGCGGCGTCAAAGTCGACATCCAAGATGAGGACGAGGTTCGCGAAGCTTATAATGAGATTCTCGAGAACGCCAAGGAGTACAAGGCCGACGCGGACATTCACGGTGTCGTTGTACAGGAGATGGCGCCGTGGGGCACCGAGGTGATTCTCGGCTCCGTCAACGACCCGACGTTCGGGCCCGCGGTCATGTTTGGCCTGGGTGGAATCTTTGTCGAGATCCTCAAGGACGTGACCTTCCGCGTGGCGCCCGTCTCGTCCGATCAGGGCCTGCGGATGCTGGACGACATCAACGGCGCCCCGATCCTCAAGGGCGCGCGCGGTGAGGAGCCCCGCGACCGCCAGGCGCTGTCCGAGGTGTTGAGCCGCTATTCCCAGATGATCTACGATCTGCAGGACGAGATCTCCGAGTCCGACGCCAACCCCGTTCTGGTTTACGAAGAGGGTGCCGGTGTCAAAGTCGTCGACGCGCGCATCATCCTCAAGGATAACGTGCCCGAGGAGTAGAAAGCGTCTGATCAGCTGGACCAAGCAGCCGCCGGTTTACCCGGCGGCTTTCTTTTTATCTGTGAGGGATCTGTCAGGTAGATGTCGCCACCCGTTTCTGGATGCGGAGCGCGATGAAGGTAAGCCAGGGGGAAGGCTGCTTCTTATCCGCGAAGGACCAGTCCTTCCAGGCACGGTACATGGAAGTCGCCGTGTAACGTCCGTCGTCATCGGCCTGCGTCGTGAGCTCGCTCAGCATCTCCTGGAACCGTGGGTCCGCGTGGACGAAGGGATACCGGCTCAGCGCGTCGAGGACGTTGAGCAGATTGTACCAGACGAGTGGGTACTTGAGCTTGCGAAAATCGGTTCCAATGCCGAACATATAGAACTTTCGTTCCTCTCTGACCTTCCAGTGATGTAGTAAAGTCTCCGCCGCAGCGTGTACCGCCCCGCTATCCTGCAGCGCGGGAACGTGGCTTAGTGCGCGTAGCGCGTAGACGTTGACGATGGGACACGGATCCTCCCGCCGTCCCGGACCCTTGAACGTACCCCGGCTAGATGCGGCGTGGCATCGCCACCCGTTTTCACTCACCAGAGCGACCAGATGTTCCGCTGCCCGCGCCACGCGGGGATCATCGCCGCACCCTAGGGCCAGTAACGCGCCGAGCAGAGGCGCCGCATCGCACAGTATCCACGACCACGCGTCCTCGCCGGTGCCTCCGAAGGCCCTGGGCAGGTTCACCAGGCTCTGGACGGCGCCGTCCTCAGACTGGTGGATGAGGATGGTGTCAATCGCTTCTGCCATGCCCGGATCGGTGACACGCAGGCCAAAGTCCGCCAAGGCACCGAGCTTATGTAGCGGATGCCGGGCGTCACTGTGTCGTTTGAGGGCGTAGCCGGGCCAATCCTCGACAGCTGCAATAAGCGCCTGGATCTGCGGGTGGGCGAGGGTCGCTGCGCGCGCTTCCTGGACTGCACTGTTACCTTCCGGACGCTCGAGTAACTCCACGTACGTGCGGTAGCGGGTCCACGGCTCGCCGGCATCCAATAACCATGGGTAGATCTCTTTGTCTGTCATGATATCTCCTGGTTCCTAGTAGTGTATTCCGGCTCCTTTGGACTTTGCCGGACAATGGAAAGCGGCTTCAACTTTTACCACGGATTTCACTGATTTTTCATTCTCAGTGCAAACCGGCAAAATCCTAAAGATCCTATTTCTAAGCATAATCGGGTTTGATGTCATTATCTGACATCTTTCTGGCCTTCGAGGTGGATCTGTGAGCTGGTGGCGTCACCGTATCGCCGAAGGGTGTCTCTCAGCTTATGTGCCTTGCCTAAATCCGATTTTGCGCCATAATCTAAAACATTGGCGCTCCATATAGGATCGCTAACGTGATTGGGACGCAGCGTGAGAGAGTGGGAAGCCGGTGAAGTGAGCCGGTCATTGGATGGCTGCGGAAAGGGAGAGAATGAAGAAGATCGATCGACGGGAGTTCCTGAAATTGGGCGGCGTGGCCTTCGCCGCTTTGTTATTGCCCCCGCATCCGTTGCCGCTGGGCGTTGACATTCCCTTTCGTGCGCCCTACGGCCTCCAGCCGCCGCCGGCGCCCCTGGGCCGGGTGATGTTATGGGGGCAGTCGGTGCGGGTGGAGCCCGATCCGCGAGCGAAGCGGTCGGATTACAGGCGCTACAACGACGTGATCCCGCTGCAGGCTCAGATTGAGGGAGAGCCACCCTGGCCCACCAATCCCATCTGGTATAAGACCGTTGGCGGCTATATCCACAGCGGGTACGTGCAGCCGGTGCGTGACGAGCCTCAGAGTGAGGTCGTGACCGAGGTGCCGGAGGCTGGCTTCTGGGGCGAGATCACGGTGCCCATCGCCGAGGCACGCTGGCGTCCGGGAAGCGCTTACGTCGCCCGCCGACTTTACTATGGGACGGTCTACCGCGTCGTTGACGCGGTCCCGGATGACGAGGGGACCTGGTGGTACCAACTTCTGGAGGGGATCACCTACTCACCGGGTCCCTACGTCCCCGCGTCCACACTGCGCTACATCCCACCCGAAGAATTGACGCCGATTTCCGTGGGACATCCGGACAAGTGGATGCACATCGACCTTTCCACGCACGTGTTGACGTGCTACGAGGGGGAGACGGCGGTCTTCTCGACCGTCTTCGCGTCAGGCCTGCCCGGCACGCGGACGCCGGCGGGAGAGTTCCACGTCCTCTATAAGCGCAAGACCCGCCGCATGATAGGGGGGGAGGGAGACGACGCATATGACTTGCCCGGCGTGCCCTTCCCGACCTACTTCACCTGGTCGGGCGTCGCCATCCACGGCACCTATTGGCACAACGATTACGGGCGCGCCAAGAGCCATGGGTGCGTCAACGTCCCCAGCGAGGCGGCCAAGTGGATCTACCGCTGGGTCAATCCGCTATCGGCGTATGACGTCTATACCGAGAAGGCGGACGCGGAGACGAACCCGGGCACGCGGATCGTGGTCAGTTACGGGCCGCCGGAGGCTTGAATCGACGCTATCACGAATGCCGGCCACGGTGGGCGCTCAGGCGTTGCTCCAGGGCCTGGACCATCAACGAGAGTCCCAGGGTCATGATCAGGTAGAGGAAGGCCACGACGTTGTAGGTCTCGAAGAACTTGAACGTCGAAGCGGAATAGACCTTGCCCAGCTGGGTGATGTCGGGTACACCGAGGACGGAGACGAGGGACGAGCTCTTGAGCATGGCGACGAACTCGTTGCCCAGCGCCGGCAGCACGTTGCGAATGGCCTGGGGCAAGACAATGTAGCGCATGGCTTGCCCTTCGGTCATCCCCAGGGAAAGCGCAGCTTCTCGCTGGCCTGCGCTCACCGATTGGATGCCGGCGCGGAAGATCTCCGAGATAAAGGCGCTGTAGCCGATCATCAGCGCCAGAATCCCCCGGGTGGTGAAGCCGAAGTCCCGGACGCTGAGCGCTTCCAGGAGCCCGCCCTCGATGAGTGGGCCGCCCAACCAATTGAGCGCCTTGACCAGGGCGGGGGCGCCGACGAAGGCGATGTAGTAGAGGATGACGAGCAGGGGAACGCCCCGCACCACTTCCACGAAGAAGGACGCAGTCTCCCGGACGAGTCGGCGGCGCGACACGCGCATCAGCCCCACGATCAGCCCCAGTATGATCGCCAGCGCGTAGGCGATGAGGGAGACGTAGATGGTCGTCCAGACGCCTTTCAGCGTC
>CAZCPK010000176.1:0-442 GCA_964500755.1 uncultured Anaerolineales bacterium | reverse complement strand
GAAGATGACCTGATACGCGTCTCCGGTGGTGACCTGCCAGATAAAGAGGACGGCCAATACCAGGATGACCAGGAGCCAGTAGGGCAGGCGGGAGAACTGCTCGACGAACGGAATATGGTGCTCTTGCAATTCTACGTCAACTGGGGATTCTTGGCGCACGGTTAAACTCCTTTGCTTGAATAGCACGCTGCCCGGCTGCTAGCGGCCGGGCAGCGTGCTATACGAGAGCTGGTGCGCGACCTATTCGGTCGGTTGATACAGGAAGAACCAGCGCGTGTTGAGATGATCCAGGAAGCCGTCTTCCTGCATGGAGGCAAGGGCGGCGTTGAAGGGCGCCACGAGGTCCGAGCGGGGCGGGAAGATGAAGCCGAACTCCTCGGTGCCCAGCGGCTCGCCGACGGTCTTGAGCTGGTCGGGGTTGGCGCCGATGTAGCCGCGACTG
>CAZCPK010000175.1:0-8118 GCA_964500755.1 uncultured Anaerolineales bacterium | reverse complement strand
CCCCGTGCTCTTAGCCTTCGCGACGCGCCATGGTACCACGCCGCTTCTCCCAGAACCTGTCATCGCGCCATCAAACCCTTCCACTGCCACCTCTACCTCGCTCCGCCAACGTGGTCGCGGCACCCTACACGGGCATAGCGCCATGTTTCTTCGGCGGGCGCCGCACTCGCTTGTCGCGCAACATCTCCAGCGCACGGATCACGCGCGGTCGCGTCTCCCGCGGCGCAATCACGTCGTCCAGGTAGCCCCGCCGCGCCGCCACGTAGGGATGCGCCAACTCCTCCCGGTACTCGCGAAGCAGACGCTCCCGCAGCGCCTCGGGGTCGTCCGCCTCCTGCAGCTCGCGGCGGTAGATGACGTTCACCGCCCCCTCCGGGCCCATTACGGCGATCTCCGCGCCCGGCCACGCCAGACAGAGGTCGCCGCGCAGCGCCTTGGAGCTCATCACGATGTACGCGCCGCCGTACGCCTTGCGGGTGATGACGGAGATCTTGGGCACCGTCGCCTCGACGTAGGCATAGATGATCTTGGCGCCGTGGCGGATGATGCCGTCGTGCTCCTGGACGACGCCGGGCAGGAAGCCCGGGGAGTCGACGAAGGTGATCACGGGGACGTTGAAGGCGTCGCAGAAACGGACGAACCGCGCGATCTTATCCGAGGCGTCGATGTCCAGCACGCCTGCCATCACCATGGGCTGCTGCGCCACGATGCCCACCGAGCGTCCGCCCAGGCGGCCCAGCCCGACAATGGCGTTCTGCGCCCAGCCGGCCTGTACCTCCAGGAAGGAGCCCTGATCCAACACGCCGGTGATGACGTCGCGCATCTCGTAAGGCACCGAAGGATCCTGGGGGATGATGGTGTTCAGGCTCTCGTCCGTGCGGTTGGGCGGATCGTCGCCGGACACAAACGGCGGATCCTCCACGTTGTTTGAGGGCAAGTAGGAGAGCAACGTACGGGTCAGGTTGAGGGAGTCCTCCTCATCCTCACCGACGAAACTGGCGACGCCACTGCGGGTGAAGTGGGCCGTCGCGCCGCCTAGCCCCTCGTGGTCAATAACCTCGCCGGTCACGCTCTTGACCACGTCCGGGCCGGTGATAAACATCACCGAGGTCTCTTCGGTCATGATGATAAAGTCGGTCAGCGCCGGGCTGTAGGAGGCGCCGCCCGCACATGGGCCTAACATCACCGAAATCTGGGGGATGACGCCCGAGGCCTCCGCGTTGCGTCGGAAGATCTTGCCATAGCCGTGCAGCGCCTGCACGCCCTCCTGGATGCGCGCGCCGCCGGAGTCCAACAATCCGATGATGGGGGCGCCGCTGCGTACCGCCAGATCCTGAACCTGACAGATCTTATTGGCGTGGGTCAGCGAGACCGAGCCGCCGAAGACCGTGAAGTCCTGGGCGTAGATGTAGACTGTGCGACCGTCGATCTCGCCGTAGCCGGTCACGACGCCGTCGCCGGGAATCTCCTTCCCGTCCTCGTTGTGCGTCACGGCAAAAGGCTGCAGCTCCTGAAACGTGCCGGCGTCGAGCAGCGCGGCGATGCGCTCGCGCGCCGTCTGCTTGCCCTTGGCGTGCTGCTTTTCGATGCGGCGCTCGCCGCCGCCCATGCGCGCTCGTTCTTTGCGGGCGCGCAGGTCTTCCAGCCGGGGATCCGTTGCTTGTTCCATTCTCCCTCCTGGTGTTCCCTGTAGTATTGAGAAGACGATACAGTCCGGTTACTTCAAACCTACGTAAATAGCCGCGGTGCCGAGAGCATGTCGCGCCCAGCGTACCTCGTGGAGTCCGGCGTCGTACATATAACGCGCCACGCCCTCCGGGTCCATAAAGTGCCGCACTGAACGCGGCAGGTACGTGTACGCCGCACGATCTCCAGTGAACAGCTGCCCGATGAGCGGGGGCAGCCCGAAGAAGTAGAGGCTGAAGAGCAGGGACATGGGAAACCGGCGGGGCCAATTCAGCTCCAGGCAGACCACGCGCCCCCCTGAGCGTACCACCCGCGTCTGCTCGATAAGGGCCTGCAGTACGTCGGGTACGTTGCGCATCATAAAAGCCGAGATAACGGCGTCGAACGACGCATCCGCAAAAGGGAGACTCAGCCCGTCCCCCAGCCCCCAGCCCGGCATCTGTTCTTGCTCTTTGGTTTGGGCCTGCTTCACCATCGCCGCCGTCGGATCGACGCCGACGATCTGGCACCCTGGATAGCGCTGGGTCGCCTGTAAGGCCACGTCCCCTGTGCCGGTGCCGACGTCCAGCAGGCGTTCCCCGGGCGAGAGTTCCGTTGCGCGTAGCGCCAGCCGCCGAAGCCGCTGGCCCTGTCCCAACGAGATCAGGCGATTGACAGAGTCGTACCTAGGGGCAATGCGGGTAAAGAGCGCCCGCACCGCCGTCTGCTGCCTCGTGGAAGCCACCGCTTTGAGTCTACCTACCTTAAGGTGCGACAGTAGTATGCTATGCATCTGGTCAAAGAGGTGGAGTGAACGGCGTTGTTTCTCTCAGCGCAGCTCATTACCGCGTTCCCCCTGCTCCATTGACCGTCTTACCTCCCTATATAGCTGCCAACCTAGCCTACATTATAGGAGATGGGCCAGGAAAATCCCAAGTGGGAGGTGTCACGCTCCCCGCTGATGATATTCACCTCACTGGAACGCGTCCAGCGCCTGTTGTAGAATCTCCTCCACAGGGGCGAACGTCTCCTCCGGCAGATCCACGCGGACGGGGACGTCAGCCTGCAGCCGATAGGTGAAGGAGATGGGGACGGAAGTGTCGACGGGCACGGTGATCTCTGTCTCTATGGGAATATCCGTCTCGATGGGCACGGCGATCTCTTGCAAGCCCAGCAGGGGGATACGGACGTTGGTGCGCACCACCGTCGAGAGCGGGTAGACGGTGTTGACCGGTACCGTAAAGGTGTGCTGGAGCGGCAAAACCTCCGAGACCTGGATGGGTTGGTCGACGTGGACGACCGTCTCAATGGGCTGCGTGGTCATCTGATCGAGCAGGACCTGGCTGTTCTCCAGGATGCTCACTGCGCGGCTGCGGGCCGCGAAGAGCACGTAGAGGATAAAGACGTTAAGCGCCAGGGAGAGGGCCAACAGGGCAAAGAGAATGATTTGCATGAAGGAACGATTTTGAGAATTCATGGATGATCTCCGGCTAACTTTTTGAGGGAATCTGGCTTTTACTCAATTGGGCGGCCACGCGCGCTAGTACTCTAGGGTCGCGCCAGAGCAGCGCGTCGATCTGAAGAGCCGTGGCGCCGTGTTCCAGCGCCGCGCGCGCCTCCGCCGCCGTGGCGATGCCGCCGCAGGCGATAACGGGTACCGCCAGCCGCGCGCACCAGGTCGCCAGGCGGTGGAGCAACAGAGGAAAGAGCGCGCGACCGTAGAGCCGCCCTCGAACGCCACCGGGCAACTGCGCGCGCGGCGGCGCGGTCAGCGTAAGGGCGTCGGCGCCGGCTTCCGCCAGGGGCTGCGCCAGGCGCTCCACACCCCCGTGCGGGACGCGCACGAGTAGCGGCAGCAGGCTCGTATCGCGGGCCGCGTCGAGCAGGCCCAGGGCCGCGCCCACCGATACGCCGGCGTCCAGGCCGAGCTCGATGCCCAGGACGCCGGGCGCGCGCGTGAGGTGATCGCAGGCCCGGGCGACGTCGTCCGGCGTCGTGGCGACGAGGTGCACGATGACGGGCAGTCCCAGTCGCTCCCACAGTTGGGCGTGTTCGCGTACAACCCGGCGCACGCCCGGATTGGGCAGCCCGGTGTGGACGAGCACGTGGTCGCCGTGGCGGGCGAAGCGTGGACCGTGGGCGGCGTGGCGACGGCGCCAGCTGACGGGATTGGTCACCAGCGCGCCCAGCTGCTCGTAGGAGACGAGGTCGCGGTAGGCGTCGCCGAAGCCGAAGACGCCGGCGGCCGGCATGACCGGTCCGGGCAGCGGGAGGCCGTACTTGTGACGGGGCGCCAGCTCGATCATCGATAGGGTCAACTCAGCGTGAGCAGGTCGAAGACGGGGCCGTCGGTGCAGGCGCGCCGTTCACCGCGCCGCGTCTCGACGCGACAGACGTCGCAGGCGCCGACGCCACAGGGCATGGGCGTCCGGACGAGCACCTGAGCAAAGTCGTCCTGGGGCTGCAGGCGGGTCTCCCGCACCCGCCGGGCCAGGGGCTCGCGCTGCGCTGCGTCGCAGGCGACGCAGACGCAATCGGCCCATTGGAGCAGCGCAGTCAGCGGCGCCTCGCCGGACGCCGCCAACGTCCCTTGATGGCCGGCGCTCCCATCCTCAGTGAGCACCTGCAGCTCCACGTGGGCCGGGAAGGTGGACGCAGCCGGTAGTTGCGCGCGCGTCCGGGCGGCGATGACGAGCGTGATCGCCGTCGCATGGTGCGTCAGGGGCAGCAGCGGCGGCAGCGCGTCGACCTCGGCGATGAGCAGCAGGCGTTCGGCGCCGACGGTGCGGAAGCCACGCCCCAACGGGCCCAGCAGCGAGAGCTCGGTGTCCGGCAGGTACCGACGGACGGGATGTCCCGGTCGCACCAGCACAGCGAAGCCGTCCTCAGAGCAGGCGGCGGGAAAGAGCGGCGTGCGCACCGGATCGCCCAGGTCGGCCAACACAAACTGACCGGGCCCGGGCGGTTGTGCCACGGCGACGTGCACGGCCCAATAGGGGGGGCGCGGGTGCGCGTCGCGCAGGATAGCGGTCTGCAATTGGGCCATTACCGGAAGCGCTAGACGCCATGCAGTGGCTTGCCGAAGACGTCGTGGGCGGCCTCCATCACCGTCTCATTGAGCGTGGGATGGGCGTGTACCGTATACGCGACGTCGTGAGGCGTCAACTCGCCATTGTGCGCGAGTACCAGCTCGGGCAGCAGCTCCGTCGCCTCGGGGCCGACGATGACCGCGCCGACGATTCGGTGGCTCTCCTTCTCGGCGACGATCTTGGCGAAGCCGTGGTTCTCGCCCAGGCCCAGCGCCTTGCCGTTGGCGATAAAAGAGAACTGCCCGACCTCCACCTCCATCCCGGCCTCTTTGGCGTCCTGCTCGGAGAGGCCGAAGGAGGCGACCTGCGGGCTGGTGTAGGTGGCGCGCGGCATGGCGTTGACGTCGAAGGGCTCGCGCTCCATTCCCGCGATGGTCTCCACCGCCAGGATGCCCTGCGCGGACGCGACGTGGGCCAGCGGCAGTTCCCCGTTGAGGTCGCCGATGGCGTAGACGCCGTCGACGTTGGTGCGCATGTGGTCGTCGACCTGCACCCAGCCGTGATCGGTCTCCACGCCGACCGCCTCCAGGCCCAGGTCCTCGCTGTTGGGGCGCACACCGATGGACATCAGGGCGATCTCCGCCTCCAGCGTCTTTTCGCCCTGGGGGCCGGTGACGCTGACGACGACGCCGTCGCCGGTCGTCTCCACGCTCTCGACCCGCGTCGAGGTGCGCGTCTTGATCTTCTGGCGGCGCAGGTGGCGCGCGAGAGTCTTGGCGGCGTCGGGATCCTCGTTGGGCAGCACTTGGTCCAGCATCTCCACGACGGTCACCTGGGCGCCGTAGGCGCCCCAGACCGTAGCAAACTCCAGGCCGATGGGGCCGGCGCCGATGATCACGGCGGACTTGGGCAGTTCGCGGCGCTCCAGCGCCTCGCGGGACGTCAGCACGCGCTCACCGTCCACCTCGACGCCGGGGATGGCGCGCGCGCGGGCGCCCGTCGCCAGGATGACGTGGTCGGCTGTGAGCTCCTCGGTCCCGCCGTCGTTCAACTCCACGGTCACGCGGTCGGCCGCCGCCAGCCGCCCATATCCCCGAATTACGTCGATCTTATTTTTATTCATCAACATATTCACGCCCTTGACCAGGCGCGCGGAGACCTTGCGGCTGCGCTTGACAGCGGCGCCGTAGTCCAACGTGACGTTGTCCACGCTGAAGCCGAACTCGCGCCCTTCCTCTAACAGACGGGCGACCTGCGCGTTGCGCAGCAGGGATTTGGTGGGGATGCAGCCCCAGTTCAGGCAGACGCCGCCCAGCTTCTCGCGCTCCACCAGGGCCACGCGCAGGTCGAGCTGGGCTGCGCGGATGGCAGCGACGTACCCGCCTGGTCCGCCCCCGACGACGATCACGTCGTAACGTTTCTCACTCATCTGTGCTCCTCCTTTGAAGGTAGTCATTTGGTCACTTGGTCATTTGGTCGTTTGGTCAACGTATGCAAAAGGGGGTAACAGATTAAGTGGGCCAAAGAAAGAATCTGGTAATCTGTTGACTCATACTTTTATCATCGTTGGTGTGGCTTGTTACGGAAACTCGGCTGAAAGGAAGACATGTGCAGTCAAGTAACACCTTCGCCAAATTCCTGAACGGCGATTGCGCATACCGCAGATCGTGGTTTGGCTACCTTTGTAACCGCTCTCTGTGGTTATTCCTACCCAACTATAATACGCTTTTCCTTGCTGAAAAGCCGTTGGCGGCGGGCCTTTTTGGTGAACAGAGGACGGTGTGAAATAACAAGGGCGGCTCGCCTCCCCACGCGGGTGAACCGCCTTGATGGTCAGATAGATAAGGAAAGCGCGCTAATTGCGGGGACAGACCTGCTCCGCAAGGATCAATTGCTCGATCTCCGTCAGCATCTGCTCGATGGAGAGTTGGGTGTTGTCGAAGTGCAGGGCGTCCGAGGCCGCGCGCAGCGGGGCGGCCTCGCGATGACTGTCGATCTTGTCGCGGCGTTGGAGCTCCGCGAGCATCTCGTCATACGAGGTCTCTTTCCCCTGCGTGTGGCGGTCCAGCATGCGGCGCCGCGCGCGCTCCTCGATCGAGGCCTGGACGTAGAGCTTGAGCTCCGCGTCGGGGAGTACGACGGTGCCGATGTCCCGCCCGACCATGACGACCCGGCCCCGGGCGCCGATCCGGCGCATCTGTCGGGTGAGGGCCGCGCGCACGCCGGGATAGGCGGAGACCGGGGAGACGGCTTGGTCGACGGCGGGGGTGCGCAGCTCCCACGTGACGTCTTGATTTTCGATGCGAACGGTGTACTGGCGCCCGTCGTTTACGGTGGGCGGCGTGACAACGATGGTCAACGTCTCCGCCAGCTCGGTGATCCGCTCCTCGTCCTCGATGGGCACCTCGCGGGCCAACGCGGCCCAGGTCACCGCCCGGTAGAGGACGCCGGTGTCCAGGTAGAGGTAGTCCAGCCAGCGGGCCAGGTAGTAGCCGATGGTACTCTTGCCCGAAGCGGCGGGTCCGTCGATGGCGATGGTCAGGGGCGGCGCGCCGCTGCGTGGCTCCTCAGTTGGCGAATTCATCTTTTCACTTCCTCCTTCAGCGCGCGGACCTCGTGCTGTCGTAGCCGGCGCCATTTGCCGGGCGCCAGGGTGCCCAGGCGCAACGGTCCCATGCCGACGCGGATCAGGCGCTGGACGGGGTGTCCCAGCGCAGCGACCATCCGGCGGACCAGATGCTTGCGTCCCTCGTGGACGGTGACCCGCAGCCACGTGCGCCCGCGCTTCTTCTCCTCTATGGTGACCTTGTCGAAGCGCGTGTAGCGTCCGTCGAGGGTGATGCCCTGCCGCCAGCGCTCCAACGTCTCCTGCTCCGGCGTTCCATTGACCAGCACGCGGTAGATGCGCTCGTGCTCGTAACGGGGATGGGTCAGCTTGTGGGTCAATTCACCGTCGTTGGTCATCAACAGCAGGCCCTCGCTGTTGGCGTCCAGCCGCCCTACGGGGTAGATGCGTTGATCCATCGACGCGACCAGGTCGCGCACGGTGCGGCGTCCGTGCGGATCGTCCACTGTGGAGATGACGCCGCGCGGTTTGTTGAGCATCACGTAGACGTTGCGGCTCGCGCCCCGGATGGGGACGCCGTCCAGGGTGATCTCCTGTCGCTGAGGATCGGCTTTATCGCCCAACTCGGCGACCTTGCCGTCCACGGCGACGCGGCCTTGCTCGATAAACTTCTCACAACTACGACGCGAGCCGTAGCCCGCGTGTGCCAATAGCTTCTGTATTCTCTCTTTATTCATGGGGTCATTATACCTTTGAAGGAGCGCTGGGACAACCGCGCCAATTGGGGGTTGAAAGAACCGGTCAGGGATTTCGAAGCGAGTGGTCAGCGAAGACCCTCGCCAATGTCGCAGAACGTGC
>CAZCPK010000174.1:0-8227 GCA_964500755.1 uncultured Anaerolineales bacterium | reverse complement strand
ACGCCACTGTTGGACGGTGCGGATAAGGGCTACCGTCTCCGGTCGCCAGTAGTAGATCCCGCTCAGCTCGGGGCGCTCGGCCAGACGTGAGGTCATGGCGATGGTGTGTAGGGAGATGGCCTCGCGTTCCACCGCGGGGCCCAGCGTGTCAAGATCCCGCGCCAGAAGCGCGGTGCGCACCCGGGCCAGACGCTGCGGCACCTGGGCCAACCGCGTCGGGTAGAAAGGACTGGTCGGCGCGGCGCGATGTCCCATCTGAGAGGATACCGCTTTAGGCGGCGCCTGGGGAAAGAAGACGGTAAGGATGCGTAGCTCCGGCCAATGATCGACCGGGACCAGCTGGCGAGCGTAGGAGTCAGCATCCGTGCCCGTGGGCCAATAGGCGAAACCCTCGGGTACGGAGCGGCAGGCGGAGCCGGACGCCAACCGGGCCAACCGGGAGAGCGCTGCGGCGTCGAGCGCCAGCCCGGCGGCGTGACTTGCGGCCAGCGAGAGGGCCGCAAAGGCCGAGGCCGATGAGGCGATCCCGGCTCCCGCCGGAAAGTCGTTGTGCGAGTCGACCCGGGCGTACGTCGCGCTCCGTACCGGGATCTGCGCCAGGGCCCGGACGCGGTCCAGGTGGGCGCTGACCCGCGCAGCGGTGGACGGATCGGCGGGTGCGCCGTTCAACGTGACGATATCCGCCGTCAGCGCCGGGTCGAAGGTGACCCGCGTCCGGGTGCGCGCTCCCGAGAGATTGAGGGAGAGAGAGTCGTTGGCCGGTAGATTGCGCTCCGGATCTCGCTGCCCCCAGTACTTGATCAACGCCAGGTTGGGATGGGCGATGGCCGTCGCTGACCTCCCACGGGACATGTCGATCTCCTCTTCAAGAAAACACGCCAGCTGCAAGAGAGCTGGCGTGATTCGATGCGCTGCAGGTACCCGCTAACGGCCCAGGTGCATGGGCATCACGACGTGCGTGTAAATCTCCTCGTCGCCGACCGCTTTGATCACGCCCGGATTTGTCGAGGTGTTCAGCTCCAGGGCGACCTGCGGGGTATCCAGGGCCGAGAGCACGTCGATCAGGAACCGCACGTTAAACGCGATCTCCAGGGGATCTCCCTCGACGCTGGCGGTGAGCCGGGTCTCGCCCTGCCCGGATTCGGCGGAATTGGCCGAGACGGTGATCTCGCCCGGTTGTACGTCCAGCCGCACGATGTTGGCGACGTCGCGCGCGAAGATGGCGGCGCGTTTGCACGCCTGGAGCCATTCCTCTCGTCCCATCACGACCCGCGTCTTGTGTCCATCGGGGATAATTCGGCGGTAGTCGGGAAAGTTGCCGTCGATCAGCTGGGAGTTGAGCACCGTGTGCTCCAGCCGGAAGAGGATCTGATTGTGCGTGCTGGTGGTGGAGACGTTGACGGGATCCTCCTGCGTGCCCAGGATGCGCATCAGTTCTGAGAGCGCGCGAGCGGGGATGATGACGTTGAAGGGGTGGGCGACCGGATGGACGAGCGAGACACGCCGCACGGAGAGGCGGAAGCCGTCGGCGGCGGCCAACGTCAGCGTCTCTCCCTCGAATTCGGCCAAGACGCCGGTCAGCACGGGATGGCTGTCGTCGTTGGAGGCCGCAAAGGTGGTGTGTTCCAGGCCCTCGCGCAGTTCGTTCGCCTCGACGGTCAGTCCGTCGTCCTCTTCGGGTTCGGGCACGACGGGGAACTCCTCGGCGTTGATTCCCCGGAAACTCGCCTTAACGCTGCCGCAGTCGACGGACAGGGTCTGCTCCTCCTGGTTCATCTCGAGATTGACCGGCTCTGGAGGAAGCGAACTGACGAGGTCAATGAAGTTACGGGCCGGCACGGTGAGCGCACCTTCGGTCTCCACGCGTCCCCCCACCCAGTGGACGATGCTCTGTTCCAGATTGGTCGCCGCGATTTTGAGTTGACCGTGATCTGTCGCGAGGAGAATATTGCTGAGGATGGGCATGGTCGTGCGAGAGGGGACAGCGCGTCCCACAATGCTCAAGCCGTTTGCCAGGTTCTCCTGAAGGCAAGAAAGTTTCATAGCGGGCCTCCTGCTGCTAGGTTGGTTAATTCAAGTATACTCCAAGCTTTTGAAAGGGCAAGATTGGCTCTGCTGAAAAAAGCCTGTTTACCGCAGAGATCACAGAGAACGCCGAGAGAACGCCGAGAGAAAATTAACTCTATGTTCAACTATTTTCACACTTAACCAGATTTAATGGTGAAAATTACAGCAAAAATTAAAATCTCTGCGCCCTTTGCGTGCTCTGCGGTTAGATTGACCTTTTTGCAGTAAAGCCAAGATTGCCGGTCCCGATGAGCACCCACATCTCACCGCAGAACTCCTGGAGATCGCCGAGCTAGCAGCCCTGGCTTTTCTCTGGATGCTCGGCGCTCTCTGCGGTAAAAAGTAGTGAGCGCGATGAACGATACCAGACGTATGGGTACTCACCACTGCGGGTCAAAACTGCTTCCGGAAATGGGCTTTCGGTGGTCGTGTAGTTTACGCGGTGGGCAGGGAGTCCGCGTGGGCGCCCGGCGTTCCCTCTGCCGGTCGCTTGACCATCTCGGTGGTGACGGTCGCCAGCGCCAGGATCAGCCAGAAGAGCGTGACCGAGTGATGGAACTCCAGACTGAAGAAGTAGCGGTCGAAGACGCCGCTGACCAGGCCGCCGACCAGGCCGGCGTGGTAGCCGTAGAAGAGCGCTTCTATCTTCGACCGGTTTTCCGCAGCTTGTCTCTGTCGCCAGAAGCGCACGAAGAGGATCACCAGGATTATCAGGAAGATACCTAGGCCGATCAGCCCCATCTGCTCTGCCATAATCAAGTAGAGCATGGAGACGCCCAGATAGGTGTCAATATCGGGGGTGCCGCCAAAGCCTACCCCCAGGAAGGGATGACGGCCAATGAGGATGAGCGAGTCTTTGTACTCACCGAAGCGCATCTGGGTGGAGAGATCCTCGCCCTGAATGCCCTCGATAAAGTGTGTGACGTACTCCTGAGTCCAGGGCAAAATCAGGATCAGCAGCCCAACGATCACGAGGACGGGCAAGATCTTGCGGTAGCGCAGGACGCCCAACCCAGCGACGGCGGCGGCGAGTCCTACCATGGAGCCGCGTGAGATGGTCAACCCGAGACAGAGACTCATCACGCCGAGCATGGGGATAAGCACAAACCGCTTGATGACGGGGCGGCGGATGAAGAGCTGCGGCACAGCGACGGCGATGGCGATGTTGAGCAGGCTGCCCAGGACGTTGGGATCGATGGAGGTCGAGGTGGCGCGCTGCATCAGCGTGGGATCGTCGCGGATGTAGCGGAGCACGCCGGGACCGGTCGGATAGCCGAAGCGTCCCAGGGCCGAGAGTAGGTGCATGCTCAGGTCTTCGGGCATCACGTAGAGCACGAGGCCCAACCCGGCGGCTGCACTGGCGCACCAGAGGAAGAAACGGGTCAGGCGCCGCAGGCGGCCTCGGTCGGTGAGGGTGTTGGTCACGACGTAGAAAACGGCGATGCTCATCAGGATTTCCGCGAAGTGCCGGATAAGGTAGCTGGTCAGGGGCGTATGCGAGAGCCCGGCAACAAAAGAGCTCACGGCAAGGAGGGCGAAGGCGAGGATGGGGCCGTCCAGCGGCGTAAACACGAACTCCGGCTTTTCCTCGGAGAGCGTCAAGGGCGCCAGCCAGACGAAGAAAAGGGCCAGGAGAGCGAGGTCGAGAAACGTGGGCGTGAAACCAATTTCGAAGGGGAGGGAGCCGAAGGGCAGCAGTGTGATCAGGGCGATGACGCCCCAGTAGGCCATCTCCATATTACGTAGGACCCAGAGTGCGTAACCGGCAGCCAACGTCAGGCCGATGATGGGCAGTACACCGAACTCCGCGATCAGCCAGCCACCGCCTATGCCCACGGCTAGGGCCGTCAATAGGGCCCAGCCCCAGGCCAGCCAGGAGTGGTGAGTGTGTAAGAGCCAACGTAAGGGGGTCACCTCTATAAAGTCATGAACCGCGGTACGCCAAGTTGTCATTTAACCTCCGAGGAGATTATACCGTTTGCGGATGGTGCGTCAAGGTGTCGCCAACTGGGGCAAACGAAGCGGTTCTAAGGCTTTCTCAGGTTGCTCAGCGCCGCCTGGCAACGCGTACCCAGGTCATCAACCTGGCTGCCTTTGCTTTGTGCGCGGCTAAGCACGTTCTGCGACATTGGCGCGGGTCTTCGCTGACCACTCGCTTCGAAATCCCAACTGGAGGAAATCATAGGGTGGATGGGTCTTTTGGACTTTGCCCGATAGTGGAGTGCGTGGCCCTAAAACTAGTGCACAGTAGGCTACGCTCGTGGGGCTCACCAGACCTTTTCTGCGTGGTGACAGGAAACGCATGGCAAACGTTGCCTTTGCATCCGGAGAAACCCCAAAGCGCCAGGTGGGTTGCCGGTGATTGCCCATAAGTCAGTCCACCGTCGTTCCCGGCGTTCAGGGTTTTCACCACAGAGAGCGCTGAGCACGCAGAGAAAGAACCTAGGTTTTCTCTGTGCCCTCCGGGAGCTCTACGGGGAGATGCGGGGACTCACCAAATTGGTTTTCCTTGAAATGCAAAGGAATTTTGTGTATGATGAAAGACGGGACTGGTGTGGGATTTGAGTTCGGATCCTATACACATGATGATTTTCCACAGCAGGTCGGCGTCTTGATAGCATCGTGTCCTCTGGAGCGAGTTCCCGGTGGCGAAGGGGCAGTGCTCTGTTCAAGGAGGTGATCACCAGGTAAAATTCCTACGAATCCCCGTGTCCTCTGATCAGGCGTACTCGGCGCTCTTGTGATTGGGTCAACTTGACGCTGTTATACATTCTGTTAACAAAGGGGTGCAAAATGACAAACCTGTTGGAAAATGGTGGGTTCGAAAATGGCTGGTGGCGTAAGACGTATACGGGGGAGACGTTTAATGAAATTGTGGCACCCAAGCACTGGATTGCTTTCTGGCGCGAGGGCGGATCCGTGCCGCACGATCCTAACAATGACGTCGGTTATGCACGACCGGAGTCCAGGGTGATCTCCAAGAAGCCGCCGCATTTGGATCCACCCCGCATCCATGAGGGGGAGCAAGCGTGGCAAGCCTTTACCTTCTTCCGCATTCACGACGCGGGCCTCTACCAGGTCGTTGAGGGAGTTGAACCGGGCACCCGTTTGCAGGCGACAGCGTGGACGCACGCCTGGTCGAGTCAGGACGACAATCCCAGAACCAGCTCGCTGGAAGGGGGCGGCAAGTGGAACTTCACCCAGCGCGTGGGGATTGACCCCCAGGGAGGAACCGATCCGTGGTCCGATGACGTCGTCTGGAGCAACGCGCGGAATGTTTACGACAGTTACCAGCAATTGCCTCCGGTGGAGGCGGTCGCCGAGGGCGACAGGGTGACGGTCTTCTTGCGTTCAGAGGTTATGTATCCATTTAAGCATTGCGACGTCTACTGGGACGCCGCCGAATTGATCGCCGTTGAAGAGGCCGAAGAGCCCTCAGAGCCACCGGAGCCGGTCGAGCCGGTGGAACCAGTTGAGCCGGGAACGCACGGTGACGTCGAGGTTCTTCCGGCGCTACCCGTGGAGAGGGAAATCTTCCAGATCATTGCCAGAGAGGCCGGTGAGCTGGCAGACCTGCGTTTGGCTTTCTCCGGTGGTGAAGTGCTGCGTGGCGAACCTCGCGTGCAGGGTGGGGACGTCCGTTGGCGAGCCGTGGCGCTTACCCCGGGCACGTACAAGGTGGAGGTGCGGGCCGGTGCGGTTACTGTCGGCGCGGCTGAGTTCTCGGTCCGTGAAAGCGGCCCGCGTCTCCAGTGACCCGGCCTTCAGCAACCAAGCAGTAGGGCGCCCGCAAAAGGGGCGCCCTTTCATAATTGCGTAAGTGACGGCGATTTCAGCTCTTCAGCTCAATGCCTTTCATAGTATAGTAAAGCGTGAGTGATGCCTGCATGCCGTCTTGAACGCGATGCTGCACCTGCTCCATGACCGGGATGAAAAGAAGACCGGAATGTTCCCGCGGGCAGAGCACGCCCAGGCGGGGCTTGCGCTGGGATTTATCTAAAGCCCAGGCGCCGTTAAACCGCTCGCGAAAGACCTCGCCCAGGAAAGCGCCCCAGATCGTTTGGATGCGTTGATTGGGCTTGGGAAACTGGCGGATGTGTCGATCTATCCATTCGTCAAGGAGCTGCAGACCTACAGCATCATACTGAACGTCGCTATTGGCAAAACGGCTCAAACTCAAGCGGGCGCGTTTTGCCAACTCTTGCATTTTCTGAGTTCGTTCGGAAGGTAAGAATTGAAAGGAAGTTTTTGGCATGGCCGTTTTAATCCTAGGAGCCTGATGTGGTGCGGTTGGGCCCCTCCTCGATTTACCTTTGACGCATCACGATTGTCTACCATGCATAATTATAGCATATTCAAGCCCAACAAACAACTGAAATTCTTTTAAAGTAAGTAAATGGTTGGTTGTCACTGGGGTCGGATTTCTGTATAATGAGGATATCCCGGCTGTAAATCTGTGCGGAAAGCACAGAAGGGGATACGTCGGTGTGATCGCGTGAAGCGTGAGCGCGAATCTAATCAGAGAGAGTTGATCTCCATAATTTCATGCGAGGAGGCAAGGATGAAGAGGTTGTGGCTGGTGATAGGAATCGTACTATTGGCATTGGCCTGTAGTCTGACAGATAACGGTGGCGCCGAAGTCACTGCGGTGGTCGAGCCAGAGGAGCCCGCGACGCAAGGGGGTGTGGAGATCACCGTCGAAAACTATACTCCAGAGGATATCTGCTATGTACAAATTTCTCCCTCCGGTGATCAGAGCTGGGGGGATGACCGTCTGGATAGTAACGAGGTCATTGGCGTAGACGATTGGAGGAGTTTCTCGTTCCCCGCCGGCACCTACGATGTTCGCGTTTTGAACTGTGATGAAGCCGTGCTGGCGTCTGCCTGGGAGGTAAGTCAGGACAGGATCTTATCCGTGGGGCAGGGAGGCGAGGCCTTCTTGAAGATCGAGAACCAGAGCGCCTACGAAATCTGCTACGTTTATATCTCCTCTAGCCGTGAGGGCAGCTGGGGCGAAGATCAGCTGGGTTCGGGTGAGGCGATCCAACCGCAGCACGCAAGAATTTTTTACGTTGAGCCGGGTACGTACGATCTGTTGGTTACAGATTGTGAGGAGCAGGAGCTGGCTCAGGAAAATGAGGTGCTGCTTGAGGCCGGTGAGATCGTCTGGACAATTTCTGATTGAGCTATCTAAACGTGTAACGCCGGCGGTGCAGCAATATACGTGAGAGTATGGCCCCTTTTGTCCGGTTTCGATAGGAAACCGGACGTTTTTTCGACGTCTCCGGGACGTCGGCCTGTTGTATAATGTGAATTCCAGGCTCTGCTTTGCCCAGCCGTACTAGGAAACCATGAGCGGAATCCATGCATCTATCGCGGTATCTTACCGCACCTATGTCATACCAGGAGGTTAGCGTATCATGAAATTCAGTCCGCAGCTGTTGGCGTTGTTCACCGCCCTGGCGTGGGGAATCGGGGGCTTCTTTGAGAAGAAGGGGCTCAATCTGGGGAACCTCTCACCCCAGCTGGGTATCACGGTGCGCACTGCCGTGGCGCTCATCATCCTGGGCGCGGTGAGTTATCCCGAATGGAAAACACTCAGACAAGCGGGGCCCCAGGCGTTACTGATGATGGTAGTTGGTGGGGGCGTCGTCGCCGGCGCCGTGGGGATGCTCTGCTTCTATGGAGCGATCAAGGGGGCGCCGTTGGGTGAGGTGATGCCCATCGCGTTTACCTCGCCGATCTTTGGGGCGCTCCTGGGCATGTTGACCGGAGCCGAGGAACTGACCCTTGAGAAGGGAATTGGTGTTCTGTTGACTGTCGCGGGGATCGCGTTGGTCACCAGGTAGTTCCGTTGCTGCTTTCCCGGAACGTCGCCCGAGCAGGCTTGGCGTGCCGTATACGTCGGTCGTTAGTCAACGTGCCACTGAGGGGGAAACCGAGGTCAATAAACCAGTTTCTTGACATTAGAATCCTCTATTCGATAATGGATGCGCGCGCTTTTACAGCGTGAGCCAGAACAATACCAGATGTGCTCTCCTTCGAGTCTCTCGCCGGGGGATGGCAGAAAGGAAGACGATATGCCTGCAATTGAGGTTGCGCCCGGAATTTCGTGGATTGGCGTCAATGATCGCACGACCGATCTCTTTGAGCGCCTCTG
>CAZCPK010000173.1:0-8240 GCA_964500755.1 uncultured Anaerolineales bacterium | reverse complement strand
GCGCGCCCAATGAGCCTTTTTTGATTTATCTCAACTGTTGAGGGACACTACCCAACCGGTCGATGCGGAGCAGCGGGTGGGAAGGGGGACGAGCAGGTCAATGCCCGTCTCAGAGGTGACCGGGATCTGCCTCAGGTCCCAAAAGAAAGCCCCCACGCTCCATCTGGATTGCGGGGGCCAGCGACGAACTCGGCGTCAGTCGCGCTCAATGAAATCTTCGGAATGTTCCTCAGCCCAGAGAACGTAGAGCTCCGCCACGAAGCCCATCCTACACGTCCAGGTTCTGCACCTCGTGGGCGTGACTCTGGATAAAGCGGCGGCGCGGCGGTACATCCTTGCCCATCAGCATGCTGAACGTGTTGTCCGCCAGGGCGGCGTCCTCGATGGTGACGCGCAGTAGCGTGCGCGTCTTGGGGTCCATGGTGGTATCCCAGAGCTGCTGCGGGTTCATCTCACCCAGACCCTTGTAGCGCTGCAGGCTGTACTTACGCCCGTCCAACTCCTTGATGTAGCGCTGCAGGCCCTGCTCCGTGTAGATGTACTCCTCCGAGCGCCCGGCCTTGACCAAGTAGAGCGGCGGCTGCGCCAGGAAGAGGTGCCCGCCGGTGATCAGCTGCTGCATATAGCGGAAGAAGAAGGTGAGCAGCAGCGTGGCGATGTGGGCGCCGTCGACGTCGGCGTCGCACATGATGATGACGCGTCCGTAGCGCAGGTTCTCCAGATCGAACTGGCGCCCGATACCGCAGCCCAGCGCCGAGATGATCGCCTTGATCTCCCGGTTGTTGAGGATACGGTTGATGCTGGCGCGCTCCGTGTTAAGGATCTTGCCCCGCAGGGGGAGGATCGCCTGGAAGTGCCGGTCGCGGCCTTGCTTGGCGGACCCGCCTGCCGAGTCCCCCTCGACGATAAAGACCTCCGTCCGCTCTGGGTCGCGCTCCGAGCAGTCCGCCAGCTTGCCGGGCAGCGTCATGCTCTCCAGCGCGCTCTTGCGGATCACCAGGTCGCGGGCCTTACGCGCCGCCTGCCGCGCCTTGAAGGAGGTGAGGCACTTCTTGCCGATGCGCCGTGCGGCGCGGGAGTCCTGCTCCAGGAACTCGCCCAGCGCGTCGTTGACCGCACTCTCGACGATGCCCTTGACCTCCGCGTTCATCAACTTCACCTTGGTCTGGCTCTCGAACTGCGGCTCCGGGATCTTGATGCTGATCACGGCGGTCAGGCCCTCACGGACCAGGTCGCCGCTCAGGTTCGGATCGCTGTCCTTCATCAGGGTGGAGCTGTGTAGGTACTCGTTGATGGTGCGCGTCAGCGCGGAGCGGAAGCCGGTCAGGTGCGTGCCGCCGTCTATCGTGTTGATGGTGTTGGCAAAAGCTAGCACTGTCTCCTGGTAGCTGTCAGTGTACTGGAAGGCGACCTCGACGGAGATGGCCTCCAGTTCCTTCTCCACGTAGACGGTGTCGTGGACCGGCTCACGCTGCCGGTTGAGATAGTAAACGAAGGCCCGGATGCCGCCCTCGAAGTAGAACGTCATCCGCTGGGGGAAGGGCGTCGCCCGCTCGTCGACCAGCTCGATGCGCACGTCGCGAGTGACGAAGGCCATCTCGCGGAAGCGTTGCTCCAGCGTCGCGAAACTGTAAGCCACGTCCTCGAAGAGCGTCTCGTCGAACTTGAAGGTCGTGGTGGTACCGGTCTCTTCATACTTGTGCGTGTTGACCTGCTCGACCTCGGTGACGGGGATGCCGCGTTCGTAGCGCTGGCGGTAGAGCCCATGCTCCTGACGCACCTCGACCACCATCCACTCCGAGAGCGCGTTGACGGCGGAGACGCCGACGCCGTGGAGACCGCCGGAGACCTTGTAGCCGCCGCCGTCGAACTTGCCGCCGGCGTGCAGCGTCGTCATCACCAGCTGGAGCGCCGAGATCTTCTTCTCGGGATGCTCCTCCACTGGGATGCCGTGTCCGTTGTCCCAGATCGTCACGCTGCTGTCCTCGTGGATGATCACCTTGATGCGGTCACAGCGTTCCGCCAGCGCCTCGTCGATGGAGTTATCGACGACCTCGTAGACGAGGTGATGGAGCGCGCGCACGTCGGTGCCGCCCACGTACATGCCGGGGCGCCGACGCACGGCCTCAAGACCCTCCAGCACCTGGATGGTCGATGCGTCGTATTTTAGCTGTTCTACTTTCTTTTTCTCTGCCATAACGTCCTCGATATTTCTAAAAAACGGGTGAGACCGCGTGAATAAGCACTCGATCAATCAACAGTTCTTCGTCTCGCGTCGCTTACGTATCCACCGACGTGAGCGCGCCGGTCGCGTACGCTTCACGCAACGAGCGCAGGTAGAGGATCCGCTCCTGATAAAAAATAAAGAGCGCCACCACCAAGGCCGTGCTCACCACCGCGTGCCCGCCGATGCCGATCACTGTGAGCCACTGGTCGGTCGGGGGCAGCGTCCAGATAAAGTTAAGCCCCTGGGTGAGCACCAGCATCGCCAGCACCATCCCCAACGCTCCCCCAAAGTCCGCCCGCACCAGCAGGAAACTCTCCTGGACGGCGCGCAGCGGCGGCTTGCGAAACTGGATCATACCGGGGAGGACGTAGATACAGTGTAACGCCACAAAGAGGACGAGGGAAAGCAACAGGGTCACGCCGAGGCCCATCACCTCAACGCTGACCAGGGCAAGCAGCGATGTCAGGAGCGAAACGGGAATAGCGAGCACGAGCGCCAGTCCCAGCACACCGATCAACAATTGAAGCAGCTGCCCCCAGATTCGCAGAGGGACGGGCGGCCCGATAATGGGCAGATCATCGACCTCTTCCTGGATCTGCGAGCCGATTTGCCAATAGTAGACCGCAGCCAACCCCATGCCCACTACCAGCAGCACGGCGGACCAGCCTAGCGCCAATCCGAGACTGGGGATCTCCAGGATCACGCGCGCGCCCCAGGGAAGCCGCTCAACGAGCCGTTGGTTCATCAACGACGGCACGCTGAACAGGGGCAGCGGCTCTAAGAGGACAAAGAGGTTGAAGTACTCAGCGACCTCGTCCAACAGCTGCTGCAACGTCTCGGAAGCCAGCGCCACGTCGGACGTCGGGACCGTTCGCCAGAACGCCTGCAAATCACGGATCAGCGGCGCTACGGAGAGCCTGGGACCCAGCCAGAGGTAGAGATCCAACAAGATTGGAAGGATGAACATCTGGGGGTACCGGGCCACCAGCTCAAACCCGGCAGTCAAACAGGCGATAACGCCCTGTGGTTTTTCGACCTGTGCGTCACGTTTCTTTTCACCTTTCACTGGGGTATTTTACCACAAATAGACCAAAACACTAATGTACTTACATTACGGTATTAGGGTTTAGCTAGGTGCGACGCACCTTAGAAAGCCTGAAAATGGCCATTTCGCGCACGCTGACATGACTCTTTATCCAGCATGACCTAATCATCGTAGGTGCGTTGCGCCTTATACCGTAATTTCAGCTAATGTAGGTCCCCTCTCTGCTAGAGCAGCTCTTCCTTCAGAAGATCGCAGTCGCCGCGGACGGGACTTGGAGCGCCTCTTGGAGCGACTTTCGGAGCACATGAGCTCTGCAGCCTGGATGCAGGGCACAAGCCGCGGGGAGCGCTTTGTCTAATCTGGGGATGCGCCTATAGTAAAGATAGATCAAAGTCGTAGAGTAAGCGAACAAGCCATCAAGAAAGGAGCATCCATGACAGATATAGAGAAAGCTCGTCATACACTCCGGGCCGACGCCTGGAAGCGCATGCGCGACGTCACGACCGATCAGCAGGCAGGCGTCGCCATGCCGCCGCTGCAGACGCCCGTCCCCGAGGACGCAGAACGCATCGATCTGGTGCGGCCCGACGCATTTACCGTGGGGAACGCCCCGCTGCGCGACATCGCCGCCCGGCGCAAGAGCTTGCGCCGCTACGCCGACACCCTGCTTACGCTGGAGGAGCTCGCGTTCCTGCTCTGGATGACCCAGGGCGTGCGACGACATCTCCCGGACCGCGCCGTCTTCCGCACCGTGCCCTCCGCGGGCGCCCGCCATCCCTTCGAGACCTACCTGGTGATCAACAAGGTCGAGGAACTGGAAGTGGGACTCTACCGCTACCTCTCCCTGGAGCACCAGCTCTGCAAGTTGGACGTCGACCCCACGCTGCCGCAGCGGACGGCGGCGGCGTGCCACCGCCAGGACTTCGTGGCCGACAGTGCAGTCACCGTCGTCTGGATCGCAGTTCCCTACCGCACGGTCTGGCGTTACGGGGAGGCCGCCGGGAAACTCGTAGCGCTCGACGCGGGCCATGCCTGCCAGAACCTCTACCTGGCGGCGGAGGCCATCGACGCGGGTGCCTGCGCCATCGCCGCCTACGACCAAGATGCGCTCGATGCGGTGCTGGGGCTCGACGGTGAGAAACAGTTCGCCGTCTACGTAGCGCCGGTCGGCAAGCGGGCGTGAGTATGCCCCCCAACACAAAACCCCTGCACGCCGCCGTCATCTACTGGTCGCAGACCGGCAACACGGAAGAGGTGGCCCGGGCCATCGTCGACGCGCTGGAAACAGAAGGAATCGCCGTTGATCTCCACACCGTCGACGAGGCCGTCGCGCTCGACTTCTACAGCTACGCCCTGCTCTTCGTGGGCTTCCCGCCCTACCAATGGTCGCCGCCCACGCCCGTCGACCGCTGGCTCAAACAGCGCTTCAACACCTACAAGCGCGAAGGGCGTGTCCAGGTCGGGGCGCCGCCGGTGCCGGGCAAGCACGTCGTCCTCTTTTGCACCTTCTCGGGTCCGCACACAGGCATCCGCGAGGCGACGCCGGCCCTCGATTACGCCGGGCAGTTCTTCGAGCACCTGGGGCTGCCCGTCGTCGCTAGCTGGTACGTCGTCGGGGAATTCCACGGACGCGAGCGCTACAACACCCAGGGACGCCTGGGCGACATCCGCGGTCGACCCAACGCCGCGGACCTAGCGCAGGTCCGCGAGAAGGTCGTCGCGCTGCTCGACACGATACGTACGCGTCCCTCTACAAAATAGCGCGAGCGCGCCGCCTCTGGACCTACGGCGCTTCCGCTAGGGTGCCGCGCGTAACGTCAGGGAGATGGTGGGCGCGCCGGGCCAGGGGCCCAGGTCGGGGACGGGGTCGTCGAACCAGGTCCGATAGAGCTCGGCGAAGCTGCCGTCAGCGTGCATCGTCGCCAGCGTCAGGTTGACGAGGTCACGGAAGTCGGAGTCACCGCGGGGCAGGATGAAGGCGACGGGCCGGTAGGTGAGCCGCGCGTCGGGCAGGTAAAAGCCACCGATACGGTAGAAGGGATCCAGCAGGATCCGGCGTTCGGCTGCCAGCGCCGCGATCTCCCCCTGTTGTAGCGCGGCGACGGCGCTCTCCCGGTCGGGATAGGTGAGGGGATTGAGCCCCACGCCGGCCTGCTGCGAGAGCTCGGGCAACTCGGCGGCGCCCACGGTGCCCGCGATGACGCCGACGGGCTGTCCGCCCAGATCCGCCAGGCCCTCGACCGGCACGCCGGTCGGCGAGAGCAGACTTACACCGTCATTCAGCAGCGTGCGGGAGAAGTCGACCTGCTGTTCCGCTTCCTGCGTGTGAATCCAGCCACCCAGCAGAAGATCGACCTCGCCGGCCTGCAGCTGCTGAAAGCCCGTAGCTTCCGTCACCGGCAGGTAGTTGACCGCTTCACGGTCGCCCAGCCAGCGCCCGGCCATAGCGGCCAGCAGGCGCACCTCGAAGCCGGTCGGCACGCCGTCGCCCCGGTCGGCGCTGTAGGGCCAGCGGCTGGGGAAATAGCCCACGTTGACCACGCCGCGTTCCCGGATGACACCGAGCGTGTCCCGCGTCGTGCGGTCCATAGGCGCGTCGGCCAGGGCCGGGGGCGTCCGCGAGCCGGGCCACGCCGGGCCGGAGGGCGGGGAGGCGCCGGGCAGCCAGCGATCATAGAGCGCGTCGCGGGTGCCATCGGAGCTCATGGCCCGGAAGGTCGTCGCCACCAGGTCGGCGAAGAAGGGATCGTCCTCGCGGTAGACGGGCGTCATGGGCTCAAACGTATACTGTCCCACCACCTCGACGCCACTGACGAGGCGACGCACCCGTTCCAACCGGTGGCGCTGGTCGGCGTAGGCGGCGATCTGGCGTGTTCGCAGGGCCTCGACAACCTGGGAGAAAGAGTCGTAGGGCGCCAACGTCGGCGTGACCGGCGCCTGTTCCTGCAACAGCGTCAGTCCCTCGCCCCCCTGCACGCCGCCGACCACCTTGTCGCCCACGTCGGCGAGCCCGGCGATGCCGGTGTCGGGATAGGTCAGCAGCGCCTGTCCGTTCATGAAATAGGGCAGGCCGAAGTCCGCGTCGGCCTCAGCTTGCTGCGTGTGAATGATGCCGGCCAGCACCAGGTCAACGTCACCGGCCAGCAGGTGAGGGATGGCGGTGTCGGAGCGCACCTGGCGGAATTGCACCGCCTCACGGTCGCCCAGCCAGCGCTGCGCCAACTCCTGAGCCAGCTCCACCTCCAGGCCGGCCAAGTGGCCATCCTGCCCCACGAAGGAGAAGGGCTCCAGGTCGTAGCGGACGCCCACGAGGAGGCTGCCGCGCTCGCGGATCCGGGCCGCCGTCGACCGCTCCGGTGGAAAGGGACGCGGCGTCGGCGGCGTGTAAATGTTCGCCGTCTCGCCCTCGTCGTCGGGTTCGGGTAGCAGCTCCGCCAGATCAGTGCAGCCGGTCACTATAATCGTCAACAGCATCAAGGATAACAAGACGCGACGCATAAAAAATCAACCTCCAAGAACTCGAGCGTGGGCTACTCACCGAGCCCACAGCAAAGCCTCTAATCAACGACCCTCACTTTACCACAAAAAAAAGAGAGTCACAATACGATTTCCTACCTCCCCTCTAGTACGACAATGGCACATTAGGTAGGATTTTTTGAATTCGAATGACCCCTGACGATTTTACGTTTCATACAACTTTTGCGCGAACGCGTGCGGTTGAGCAGCTGCTCCGCCACCAGTTGGCGAGCCTGGCGCTGAGACAGTTGCGGCAGCGGCTTCGCCGCGCGCAACATCGCGCGTACATTCGCGTACGACAAGGCGGGCAGTTCGTCCACCCCAAGTCGGACACCAACTGGGGATCACGGGGATACTGCTGCGCCCAACTCACCTGGGTTTCCGTGATGAACCACGAGCTCAAGATGGTCAGCGCCGTGTTATGTTCCCAGGCGCGAAATTCATCCCCACCCAATTCCGACTTGGCATCCTGGATCGAGCACTCCACGAAATAGCGTTGCGATTCCATCCACGCCAGGTGCTGCAACGCGGTGTCGGCCGAAGCATTGCTCAAGGCGTAGGTGTGCCGACCGTCCGGATGACGCCGGCTCAGCAGCCACTCCGCGGTGGGTTCGTCATCCCGCAAGGTCCAGATGCGCCGCGCAGTGTATTCCGACTCCAGGGTGCCCCGTTCGGTCGTCCGCACCCGCAAGGTTTTCCAGGTCGTGTCTGGATCCTGGGCTATCGCCTGCACCGCAAGCGGTTCCTGCTCCGACAACACTCGGGGCTTGCTGAAAACCCGTCCCTGGTGGCCCTCCGGCGTGGGCGGTATTCTACATTCCGGGCGTTCCGGGTAGACCGGGGTCGTGCAGGACACATCGGCGATATACGTACTATGGGCTTGGGCCAACTTAGGGCTCGTAAAAGTATAACTTCCCGTGCAATTTCTGGGCAACACATGTAAAAGGTGTTGGCTCTTATAGGTTCTTAGGTGAAGTATCCTGGACAGCTTGCAAGTGCTCACGGATTTGCACGGATATACACGTGCAAAACGCTAGACTCTGGGGGTTTTTCCATAGCTCCTCGGGGCTGGTTCAGATTCGGCTAGCAATACACCGGGCGCAGCTGTATAAAGAGGGGGTGGGTCAAAGGCAGCGCTATGTTTGCTCAACGTGGGGTGCGCTTGATTATGCGCAATCTAGAGTGCATAATCCATAATGTTCTCACCCAGCAAGGAAAGTATAAGCCTAACGAACCGGGAAAATGGATCAGCCCACTCAAGCGGATGTAGGGCTTCACCTAATTCCCGACCAGAGCCAAAGGTGTTTTGCACTTGAAGACAACGAGCCTGAAACGCTTTACCGGGTTTCACGCATTTGGTCAGACCACACAGTTGGGAAGTTATTTGTTAACGAACCCTTAGCCGCGCACAAGGCAAACGCAGCCGGGTTCATGACCTGGGTACGCGTTGCC
>CAZCPK010000172.1:0-8257 GCA_964500755.1 uncultured Anaerolineales bacterium | reverse complement strand
GCCTTAAGACTCTCCTGAATATTCGGCTTAATAACCCGGCTAACATAATCCTGACTACTGAAAAAAGCATCTAACCACTGAAACCCAGAGAACACCGAGGTAGATACTAAAAAGTTATCGAGAAAAATTCACGAGATAAGCGGCTTGGGTTAATCTATTTACATATACTCTTGTTTTTCTCTGTGCCCTCCGTGTGCTCTGTAGTGAGACATTTAGTTATTTCAGTGGAGTCAATGTTTGAAAATGACCATTTCGGGCACGCCGTCATGGATTTTTAGCCAACATGAGCGGGTACTCGCAGGTGCGTCGCACCTTACGCCGTAATTTCAGTCTCCGCAGTAACGTCAGACCCCAGCGAGGCGCCCCGCTGGCCGCTACCACCTTCACTCCACGGCGCTCTCCTCCAGGGTAACAGCCAGGGAGGATTGCGGCAGAATCCCTTCGATCCGCAGCGACTCATCGGGCAAGATGATGTCCAGAGGCACCGTGTGCCGTCCCGGCTCCAACCCGGTCAGATCTAGCTGCGCCTCGATCTGGGTCGCGTCCAGCTGCGCGACGCGAGCAAAGGGGCCTTTGACGATGACCTGAACCCTCTCCGGCTCCACTGTCGCCGTGAGCCCCCGGGCCAGCCCCTGGATCTCGGGCTGCAACTGCACCGTGAGCGTGCTCTCCAGCGGCTCAATATTGACGGTGACAATAACCTGCGGCGTCGTCAACACCGAGAGCCCCTCGGGCGTCTGAAACCCCACCGTCGTGGTGAAACTCTCACTGGCTTCCTCCAATTGGATAGGCTGGGTGCTGATGTAACCGGGCATCGCCTGCACCACGTCGCGGCGCCCGCTTACGGCGACGGAGGGCGGCTCCTGCGTGATCTCCCCCACCCGGTAACCGGGCGCCGGCTGTCCAGCAAGGACCACGTGCACCGCCAGATCCCGTATATTGCCCAGCTGCTCCACCGGCACCTCGACGGTCACCGTGCGCGGCACCACGTCCACTCGTTCGATCGTCGTCCCCACCTCATCAACCGGCATGGCCTGTCGGTTGGCCCGGATAGTCTCCCGGGCCTCCTCGACGGAGATCTCGACCAACACCTGTGTGGTCTGAGAGACGGACGATTGGGGACCCTCCACCGTTACCGTGCTGGGTGCGTAGACCGGCAACCGGGTGACGAAACCCAGAGCCGGTGAGCCTGTCAACCGCACCTCAACGGGCACGTCGCGTTGGGCCACCTCCTCCAATGTCAGCGTGATTTCGTCGGGAGAAATTCTGACCACCTGGATCGGGCGGCGACGCACTTCCACCTGCACGGGCGCAGTGTACGTTCCCGGTTCGAGGCCGGAGAGGTCGACGTAGGGCTGGATATCCCCCACCTGCGCCTGAAGGATCGCCCAGAGAGACTCGGGGGCCCGCAACGTAATCCGCACCTGACCGTCTTCCACGCCATACGCGACCATGCCCTCGGGGACATTGCGGATTTCCACCGGCAGCGAGTTGGGATAGGCCCGCTCGATCATGGGGTCCTGCGCCTCCGTCGCCACGACCCAGAAGAAAAAGGCCAGCAGCAACGAAAGCAGCACCAAGCTCACCGTCTCACCTAAGGAGAAACGAAATTTCATAATATCCTATCCCAAAACCTCTTCCTCACGGCGTAGACGTTGGAAGAGCGAGGGGGGGGTGCTGTGACTAAAAAAGGCGCTGAGAATCGACTCCAACCGCTCACCTTCTAAATCCCGAATAATCCGACCGTTGTGAGCGATGGAAATGGCGCCGCGCTCCTCGGAGACGACCAAGGCCACGGCATCGGTGTCCTCGGTCGTGCCGATGGCTGCCCGGTGCCGCAGGCCCAGATGGCGATCTGAGAGGAAAGCTGCCGTCAGGGGCATGACGCATCCGGCGGCCGCGATACGCCCCTCCCGGATAATCACGGCGCCGTCGTGCAACACGGTATGGGGATTGAAGAGCGTCGCCAGCAGCTCGGGCGTCACCGCCGCGTCGACCGGTACGCCGGTTTCGACGAACTCCTGTAGCCCGGTCTCCCGCTCGAAGACGATCAAAGCGCCGACGTGGTTTCTAGCCATCTGCTCTACCGCGACCAAGACGTCCTGCCAGAACCTCTCCTGCGCCTCCGTCCCTTGAGGGGAGAGGGAGAGAAACCGCCCCCGACCCAATCGCTCCAGCGCGCGACGCAATTCCGGCTGGAAGATAACCGGCACACCGACGAGGATGGCCGGTAAAATTTGCGCCACCAGCCAGGAGAAGGCGCGCAACTGGACGATGCGACTGAGAAAGGCCAACGTCACCAGCAAGGCCGTGATCCCGCGTACCAGGGGGACGGCTCGGGTGCCCCGCAGGGCGTAGAAGAGGGCGAAGAAGAGAAACGCAACCAAAATGATGTCCAGCACGTCCAACCAGGAAAGTCGCTCAATCAGCCAGCTCAGTTCCCACATAAAACCTTTACGTGCTCCTCTCCAACCAAGGATATTCGCCACAGGCGCGCTTCAAAGCGCAGCTACCTGCAGCCTCAACACGCACAACATTCAGGGATCCTCGCTCTGGTGCTGTGCGGCGCCCAATCACAACGTTATCAACGTCATCCTACGTGGGGAGCTTGGGCTTCTCCCCCGACAACTCCTCATAGAGCTGAACGTATCCCCCCACGTTCGGGGGCTTCAAATTGATGATCATCTGGATCGTCTTGAGCGCGGCGGCCTCTTGCCCGGCCTCCAATTGCAGGTCCCCCAACACGTCGAGGTGCTGCAAGGCAACATCCCGCTGTCTGGCGCGCAGGTTGAGGCGCGCAGCGCGGAAGCGCAGCGGGATCGAGGTCGGCTCCTCTTCCAGCAAGTCGTCGAGCACGGCCAACGCCTTCTCCAGACGCTCGGTCTCGAGATAGTGTTTGAGCAGTCGGTCCAGGGCCATCATCCCCCGCTGACGTTGACCGGTGCGGGTATAAAGTCGCAACAAGCCCAGGTGCGCGCGCTCGTCGCCGGGGGCTTCGCGCGCGATCTGCTCGTAGTCCTTGATGGCGTTCTGCCAGGCCAGCCGCTGCATATCCAGATCGGCCATGCGGTGCAGGATCCGAATCTCCCAGGACCTTTCGTCGGAGCCACGCGGAGCCAGGCGCAACGCCTGACGATACGTCTCGCGCGCGCGATCGGGCTGCGCCAGCTGATAGTACGCATCGGCCAATTGCAGATACTGCTCCAATGCCTCGTCGATCTCGCCACGCTGGACCAGCAATTCGATCACCCGGCGACGAATCTTGCTGTCCAGTGGCGAGTATTCTAGAATCTGCCGGTAGGTCGCCAGCGCCTGCGGGATTTGCCCCCGCACCTCGCAGACCCGCGCGATGTAGTCGTACTTATCGAGGGAGGACTCCAGGTTTTCGTTGTCCACGAAGAGATTGGCGAGCATACTGTGCAGCGGCAGGTAGAACGGCGCCCTGCTGATGGCGTGAAAGAGCTCCTCGAGGGCCGAATAGGCCTTATTCCGCCGGATATACTCCTGCGCCAGCGCCACCGACTGCAGTATCTCTTCAGAGTTGGGCAGACTGATGATCTCCGCCAGACTCAGGACGGCGCCACTGCGCGCCAGACTATCGAGACGGCGTCGCGCCTCGATGGCCTCTTCCTCCCAGCCGCGCTGACTGAGGAAGTCCACCAGCGAGGGTAGCAGCTTCTTGATGCGCTCCGGCTCCCCCGTATTGACCAGGTTCTGCGCCAGGCCCTCGTAGACGCGCAGCAGATCGTCGACCTGCTCACGCTCCACGGTCGCCATGTCGATGACCTTGACCGCCTCTAGAAAGTGCTCCAGGGCCCGATCGAACTCTCCCAGCGCCTGATAACACTCGCCCAGGGCATATTGAGCGGCCAGTACGTAATTCTCGTCGCCTACGGCGCGCTCAAATTGCGCAATCGCTTCTTCAAAGCGCATCTTTTCTTTATAGATCAGGCCGAGGTTGAAGTGGACGGACGGCAATGCGACGCCCGCGCTCTCCAACTGGGCGTAAGCCTCCAGGGCCTTATCCAGATCTCCGCGCGTCTGAGCATCCAGCGCCTTGCTGATGAGCAAGGTGATCTGTTCCTGAGACGCGCCCGCCTGCGCTGGCCCCTCGTCCGCGAAGATCGATTCGGCCAATGCTTCCAGCGCGCGTTGGCGGGCGATGGCGGTCGGGCTGACCCCCTCCTCCTCTTCCTCCAACAGCTCCTCTTCCGACGGGGGACGGCTCTCCAATTCCAGGCCCAACTCATCCGTCGGCGGGGGATGGGGGACCGGTTGCTCACTTTGCAACAGGCGCAGCAAATGACCCAGATGGCGGTTCTGAGGCGCCACCCCTTGAGTTTCCCGGCAGAGCGCGATGGCGCGCTCGGGATGATCGTCCTGATAAAAGTAGGCCAGCCAATGGGTTGCGCGTACGGCTGAGCGCGTCATTCCCTGATCACGATAATGGCGCAAGAGTGTAGACCAGGCTTCCGGCAAGTCGGGATTGAGGCGCACGGCATCCTCTAACGCCGTGATCCGCTTACTGTGAATACCTTGTTGCTCGTAACATCGAGCGGCGTCCAGATAGGCAGCCGCCGCCGCTTTGGGCTCACCCTGCTGTGCCAGGAGCTCGGCCAATCGCTCGTGCGGGCCGGGATCGGAAGGGGCCTGCTCCGTCAGTTGTTTATAAACGTCAATGGCTTCCTCGATCTCGCCGGTGTTGAACAACGCCCAGGCATAACCACGGAGCGTAGGAACGTGTTCGGGGAACTCCTTTAACGCCCGGCGATAGGCCTGGATAGCCTGGGGCCACTTCTCCTCCCAGACCAGATCGTTGGCACGTTGTTGAGCTTCTTCAAAACGGGTGCGATTGCCGACCACGTGATTCAACCTCCTGAACCGTCAACGTCTGGCGCTAAGCGTATGCCGCGTTGACGACGTGAAACCATGATGAATGTGGTCAAGCAGCGGCGGGCCTCTGTATCCGCTGCTTGACCGCCGCGAACGCTATAGTTGTTCCATCAACCAGACCAAAATGGCCTTCTGAGCATGCAGGCGATTTTCGGCCTCGTCGAAGAGAACAGACTGCGGGCCGTCGGCGACGGCGTCGGTGATCTCTTCTCCGCGGTGCGCGGGCAGACAGTGCATCACGATAGCGTCGTCCTGGGCGTACGCGAGAATCTCCTCATCGATCCGGTACGGTGGGAAGACCCGACGGCGCTTAGCCGCCTCTTCTTCCTGGCCCATGGACGCCCACGCATCCGTGTAGACAGCGTCCGCGCCCTCGATGGCCTCCACGGGGTCGTTCGTCGCCAGTAGCTGCGCGCCGCTCTCGGCCGCGAACTGCCGTCCCATGTCCCAGACCGCCGGGTGCAGCTCGTACCCCTTGGGTGTGGCAATGGCGAAGTCCACGCCGAGCTTGGCGGCGCCGAAGAGCAGCGTCGTGGAGACGTTATTGCCGTCGCCCAGGAACGTCAGCTTCTTACCGGCAAGCCCACCCTTGTGCTCCTTGATGGTGAGGAAGTCCGCCATGCCCTGGCAGGGATGGCTGTAATCCGATAAACCGTTGACCACGGGGATGGTAGCGTACTGCGCCAGCTCCACGATGTCGTAGTGCCCAAAGACGCGGGCCATGACCACATCGACGTAGCGGGAGAGCACGCGGGCCACGTCGGCCACGCTCTCGCGCTTGCCCAGCTGGATCTCGTTGGGCGAAAGATAGAGTCCGTTACCGCCCAGTTGCAACATGGCGACGTCAAAGGAGACGCGCGTGCGCAGACTGGGCTTCTGGAAGATCATGCCTAGCACTTTGTTCTGGAGCAACGGTTCATTGCCCCCGTCCTGCCACGCCGTCTTGAGACGGACCGCCAGGTTAAGAATCTCGTTCAGTTCATCCGGTGTAAAATCGGCCAACGTGAGGAAATGCTTCATGACAACCTCCTTGGGGTAAACTACGCTTAACTTTTGATCCCCTGCAAGATAGTGTTAAACACGACGATTGACTTTTGTTGAGCCAACGTCATATTGGATACCACAGTTATCAGAAATCGTCCGAGGATAACGTCTCCGTGCCAGTGAGAAACGGATGCAGGTTGGTTAGGGTAAGGTAGAGAAGTTACCCTTGACGTCCCTCAAGTATACCATGAAGCCCCTACAAAGAGAAAAGTTCCTGCTCCTGATTCTATAGTTATAGATGTCATTTTCAAGAGGGCCAACTTATCGTTGGCTACGTCAGTTCAAGATGCTATACTGCAGGTATGAAAACGCGACGTAAACGTGAAGACCCTACAACAATCCTACCCAAGCGCGTCCCGGCGACTCGCGGACGGACGCACATCACAGAACTCTAGCCAGGGAGCCTAAATGGCTCCCTGTACGTTTTTAACGAATCAGGAAAAGGAGAGCACATGGATATAATGAAAGCAGTTGCCAAGCAAGAGGTGGGCCCGGGCCTGACACTGATTGAGACAGAGATCCCCCAACCCGATCCCAGGGAGGTGCTGATTCAGGTGCAAGCGACCTCTATCTGCGGGACCGACGTCCACATCTACCACTGGGACAAATGGTCGCAGGGCCGCATCCAGCCCCCGTTGATCGTGGGCCATGAGTTCGCCGGAGAGATCGTGGCGGTCGGCGATGCGGTCCGGCCCACCGAGGCGCAGGTGGGCGACTACGTCTCCGCCGAGAGTCACATCGTCTGCGGCGTATGTCAGCAGTGCCGGCTGGGAAAGGCGCACGTCTGCCAGAACACGCAGATCATCGGCGTCGACGTGGACGGCTGCTACGCCGAATACATCGCCATCCCCGTAGAGAACGCCTGGAAGAACCCGAAGGATATGCCGCTGCCGGTCGCCAGCCTGCAGGAGAACTTCGGCAACGCCGTCCACACCGTCGCAGCGACGGACGTGCGCGGCAAGACGGTGCTCGTCACCGGCTGCGGTCCCGCCGGGCTGATGGCGATCCCGGTCGCGCGGGCCTTCGGCGCCGAGATCGTCGTCGCCACCGACCTCAGTCCCTACCGGCTGGAGCTGGCGCGCCAGATCGGCGCCGACCTGGCGCTCAACCCCCGTGAGGACGACGTCACCGCGCTGGCCCAGGACGCGGTCCGCAACAAGGGCTTCGACGTGCTCTGCGAGATGTCCGGCGCGCCCGCGGCCCTGGTCCAGGGCCTAAATCTGCTCAAGCCCGGCGGAGAAGCCGCGCTGCTGGGACTGGCCCCCGACACGCTGGGCGACTTCGACCTCAACAATCTCGTCATCATGAAGGGCGTCACCGTCCACGGCATCGCCGGTCGCCGCCTCTGGGAGACCTGGTACCAGATGCGCGCGCTGCTCGCCGCCGGCATCGTGGATCTCAAGCCCATCATCACCCACGAATTCCCCCTGAGCGACTGGAAAGAAGCCATCGAGACCATGGCCTCCGGCAAGAGCGGCAAGATCGTGATGTATCCGGGGTAGGTGAGTAGTCAGATAGTCAGGTGGTCACGTGGTCGGATGAGCCTATAATCGAGGAGAAGGCAACCCAATCAGACGTAGCGCTATACGATAGCAACCGCAATCAGACGCAAAAGGAGAAGAGACCATGAAGAGAGATCCTATCCGATATTTAGCGGAAGCGTACCAAGACCTTAAAGAGCAGGGGTTGACCTGGGAGCCACGCGAGTTACAGGGCGCCAACAAGCCCGTCTCGACCTTCGACGGGCGCGAGGTCATCGTGCTCTGCTCCAACAACTACCTCAACCTCTCCACCCACCCGCAGGTCGTGCAGGCCATGCTCGACGCCACGAAAGAGTTCGGCGCCGGTGCCGGCAGCGACCGCTCTATCGCCGGGGACACCGAGCTCCACCGCGAGCTAGACGCGCGCCTGGCGGCCTTCAAGGACGCGCCGGCCTCGCTGACGTTCCAGACCGGCTTTATGACCAACCAGGGTGTCCTCGCCCAGCTCGCCGGCAAGGGCGACCTCTACATCTCCGACGAGCTCAACCACGGCTCCATCATCGACGGCATGCGGCTGACCAAGGCCGATCGCGCCATCTACAAGCATAAGGACGTCGACGACCTCAAGCGCATCATGGAGGAGGCGGAGACTCACCAACCGGCCTACGAGCACATCTGGATCGTCACCGACGGCGTCTTCAGCATGGACGGCGACCTGGCGCCGCTGCCGGAGATCGCGGAGATCGCGGCAGAGCACGGCGCGGCGGTCTACGTCGACGACGCGCACGGCGAGGGCGTGCTGGGCGAGGGCGGGCGCGGCATCGTCAACCACTTCGGCC
>CAZCPK010000171.1:0-8257 GCA_964500755.1 uncultured Anaerolineales bacterium | reverse complement strand
CGGACATTCGAAATGGTTGTCGCGACCGCTCGTGTCAAATGTGCGCCGATAGGGTCTACCGTCATCAGGATTGATGAAATAATCAAACGAGTCGAAATGTAGTAACGATCGGTTATCGTCCATGGACGTCCAGGCGTCCACACCGCCGCCGTCGTCCGGCAGTTCAAAGAGCCTGCGGTTCGTGTCGGTGATGACGGCCGGCGGGTACGTCGTGGTATGCTCCGCGCTCTGCGGCAGCAGGGAGGTCACGCCCTCGGGCAGCTCGTCGATGAGCATCACGTCGGTGCCCGCCGAAGGACCGCTGTTGGTCAGCGTCAGCGTGTAGGTCAACCGCTCACCGCTGGCGACCTGGGTCAACACGCTGGTCTTGCTCAGCGCCAGGTCGGCCAGAGGATAGGCCTTGACGTAGATCTTGCCGTCGGAGACGAAAGCCAGCTGCGTTCCTCCGCTGCTCAGCGAGGGATAGGTGCTCACCCGCTGCGTGCGTTCCTTGTCAGCATCGTCCACCAGATCGAAGAGATAGACGTCGCGCTCCGCCGTGACGTAATAGGCGACGCGCGTCCCGTCACCGCTGAGGGCCACGCGGTCCAGGTCGCCGGGCGCGGAGACGTTGAGCGCCTGGGCGGTACTCACCGCCAGCGTCACCGGATCGACGTCGACGCGATAGAGTCGCCGGGGTCCATCCGCCACGTCGTTGCTGGAGAGATAGACCAGGCGCGTGCCGTCGTCGCTCAGGTCCGGCTGCTCGTTGAGGCCGGCGGTGGTCTCGGTTACCTGCCGATAGGTGATGGCGCCGTCCGACGCCACCCGCGCCAGGAAAACCTCCTGGTTGCCGTCGACGTTCTTGCCCGGCTCCAGATCCTGGTCGGAGACGAAGGCGACGAGCTCGCCGGCGCCGCTGATGGCGGGCTCGTCGCTGAAGGCGGTCTCGCCACCACTGTCGGTGATCTGGGTAAAGGTGATCTGCTGAGAATCCGAGACGTCGGCGCGGAAGATCTCCAGCTTGCCGCTCATCAACTGCCCATCGCCCAACAGGTCGTTATCGGAGACGAAGGTGATAAAGCGACCGTCGCTGCTGATATCCGGCAGGATGTTGACGCCGTCCGCAGTGTGGGTGATCTGAGTGAGGGTCGGGGTCCCATCCGTCTGAACCTCCGCCAGAAAAATCTCGAAGTTGCGGTCGGCATTGCCGCCCGTCAGATTGCGATCGGAGAAGAAGATGATGCGGTCGCCGCTCTGATCCAGGGCCGGATACAGATTGAAGCCGCCCAGAATCGTTCCCGTGGAGCTGGTGATCTGCGTGTAGCGGATCTCGTCCCCGGCCCCCATCTCCGCCAGGAAGATCTCGATGTTACCGTCGGGGTTCTGTCCGGTGAGACGCCCGGTGGACCAGAAGGCAACCCGGTTGCCGTCACCGCTCATCGCCGGCTGGTTGTTGATGCCCAGGGCGTAGTTGGTGAGCAGCAACAGATCCTGCGTGTGAAGTTGCGGGCCGACCTGCGTGGCAGTTCCGGCTACGGTCGTCGCGGGCAAGGGCGCATGGGTGGACGCAATGACGTTGCTCGTCTCGGTCCCGCTCTTCACGCGACCGGAGGCGGGAGAGGGTATCGTGTCCGGTATACGGAGGCCGTCTGCTGCCGGCGCTGCTGGCGCCGCCGCTGTCGTACTCGCTGTCGCCGTGTAGTTGCGGGTGACCAGTGGCAGGTAGACGAGGCTGCCGCGCACCTCTAGTTGCAGCTGCGCGAAGGCGGGCCGCGCGATGGGGCAGGCCTCGCCGTAGGCCTGAAGCGTGACCGTGTAAACTCCGGGCACCCGGTAGACGTGAGCGGCTTCGATGCCGGTCGCCGTGTGACCATCGCCAAAGTCCCAATAGTAGTTAATCGGCCCGCTGGCGGAGTTCAACTGCCGCTCGAAGACGATCTCTTCACCCAACGTCGGGGAGACGGGGGTGGTTACAATGCTGGCGTCGGCCGGCCAGTAACAGCTGAGGCCCCGGACGCGGAAAGGCGGGCTGACGCCGCCGCCGGCGACGTCCTGCAGCGGCCCATTGGCCTTCTGCGAGGCGACCCGCACGCGAAAACGCGCGTCTTCGCTCACCGCGGTGTCGGCTGCCGCGTCCCAGATAAAGATACCCGCCACGCCCGCCGGCGTCGTCTCGGTGATGGGTGCGGGCGACGTCGCCGCTGGCGTCGCCGGCTGCCATTCCGTCCCCCCGGAGAGCGAGTACTCAAACCAGACCCGACTGAGAGGATCGCCCTCGGGATCGCTGACGACGTAAGGGATCGTCACCAGGGGCGTCTCCGGACCGGAGAGGATCTCCGAGCCGGAGTAAAAGTAGCCGTCCCGCGTGGCGCCCGGCCGCGCTACTCGGACGTAGGGGGGATTGTCCGCGAGCGGAGAAGCGCCCCGGATGAGCGTCGTGTTCTCATAGTATCCGCTCAGTCCGTCACGGTGGCTGACGGCGAGATCCAGGTCGCCGTCAGCGTCGGGATCGCCCCAGGCCACGCCCGTGGTGCCGGAGAGGAGCTCGGAGGACCAGAGCGCAGCGAGTTGGGGGGCGCCGGGTCGACTGCCCAGGTTGGCGTAGACTACGTCGGCCTCGCCGTCGCGGCCTACGGCCAGATCCAGCAAACCATCGTTGTCCCAGTCACCCCAGGCCAGCGCCGTGGTGGTAGCGCCGGCGGTCCCACCGGTCCAGATGGGCGTCGTACCGAAGGCGCCGCTGCCGCCGTTCTCCCAGAGCTGATCCACGGTTCCCGGCCCGTTGCCCACCGCCAGATCGAGGTCACCGTCGCCATCGTAGTCCCCCAACGCCAGCGCCTGGACAGGCAAGGCCTCCGGCGAGCTCCACAGCGGGGTGAAGGTCACGTCGCCGCGATTGCGGTAGGCGTAGACCGGCTGATCGGCGAAGCCGACGACGAAATCGAGGTAGTGATCGCCGTCGAGGTCGCCCCAGGCCACCGCCCGCGCATCGCCTTGCTGCGCGGTGCTGAAGGCAGGTGTGCTCTCCAGACGCGTGCCCGCGTTCAGATAGATCTGTACCGGTCCGGCAGTGAAGCCCACCAGCAGATCTAACCGCCCGTCGTCGTTGGCGTCGCCCCAGGCCAGACTGCGCACGGCGTGCGGGACGTCAATCCGCTGGACATCGCCATCCTTCTCTTCATAGACACGATCCTGATAGACTTGAATCTCCGAGGGCGTGCCGATGGCGACCTCCAACGCGCCGTCCCCATCGACGTCGCCGAAAGCCACGGCGTGCGGACCAAAGCTGCTGGGAGCGAACACTTTTTCATCCAAGGATGAAAAAGTGCCGTTTCTGTTCAAATAGAGATGGGTACTGAACCCCTCGTAATCCAGATGGGCGCTGCCCAGGAGCAGATCTTGCTCACCGTTGCCGTCGGCGTCACCCCAGGCGACGCTGCCAGCGTTTTTGGCGCTCACCTCCACCAAGGCGCCCGTCAGTTTGGGCACGGCGGCAGTATAGAGCCGGCTGGGGCCGTCGCGGTTGCTCACCGCGAGCTCCAGATTCTGCCGACTGCCCAGCTCGACACCACGCACGCTCCAGATCTGTCCCGCGGCCGAGGAGACGTCCAGGCCGGTGATACGGCGAAAGCCGATCGTGGGTGTGTAGCCGTAGAAACGCGGGGTGGTATCGGCGACGACCAGTTCCACCGCCCCGTCGCCGTCGAAGTCTCCCCAATCCAGGCTCAACGGCGTCATAAACGTCGCCGTGCGGATGAGGGTGGGTGTGGTGAAGGAACCATCGGCGGCCTGATCATAAATGCGCGCCTGGCGTTGGATAGGATACGCGGCGGCGAGCGCCGGACGACCGTCGCCGTCGTAGTCGGCCCAGGCCAGATCGTAGGGCAGATATTCCAGATCCGTCTCCAGCAGCACCGCGTCCACCAACACGTCAGTATCGGTCAGCACCTGGCCCGCCCGCCGATTCTCCAGGACCTTCAACGTGCTGGGGAACTCGCCCAGCGCCAGGTCGAGGTCACCGTCGCGATTGTAGTCCACGGCAGCCAACGCCGCCGTGGCGTTCTCGCTGACACAGCGGACGGCGTGGGTCTCCGTGAGAGCCACCGTGCCCGTGAATCCACCCTGCCCGTCGTTGCGGTAGAGATTGACGGGACAGAGACGCTGAAAGGGCGTTTCCACGACACCGTTGATGGCGTTGGTGCTGCCCACCAGATCAATCGTCCCGTCGCCGTCAAAATCGCCCGTGACCAGGCGCACCAGCTGCAGGTGCGAGGTGAAGCTCGTCGCCTCGGAGAAATATTGTTCGGCGGGATTGTAAGCGTAGATGTAGTTGATGCCCGCACTGGTCGCAGTCTGATCCTCGCTGTCGCCCACGACAATCAGCTCCGGCCGGTTCTGAGAGTCGGGGAGGACGTCGGCCCAACGGACGCCGTAGGAGAGCCGCAGCTCACCGTCGGCACGGGGCGGCGACTGCCAGACCAACGTCAGACGCCCGTCGTCATTACGGTAAACCGACGTGCCCAACGACGAACCTAAGGCCAGATCGAGATCACCGTCCAGGTCAAAGTCGCCCCAATCCTGCGCGATGGTGCCGCCGACGTCCTTGGAAAACCAGGTCGGCACCGAGGAGATGCTGGCTCCGCCGTTGGAGGGCGCACGGACCAGCACGGTCAGATCCAGATCCTCGGCGCTGGCGGTCCCGGCGCTGCCGAAGCGAGCAAAAACGCGATTGGTGAGCGTGGCCCCCTCGGATTGACCGACGACACGCCCGCTGAAGGTCACAGTATATGCCTCCCCCACCGCCAGCTCGGCTCGCTGCCAGATCAATCGGCGCGTTGTGCTGATAACCACGGTACCGCCGGAGGGCTCCCGGACCGTCTCGCTCTCGTCAACCCGCTGACAGGCGGGCGAGCAGGTGATGGAGGACTGCTCCAACGCGTCGGTCGGCAGCAGATCTATGATCTCAACGTCGGTAATGACAGCAGCGGCGTTCAGATTCTCCAGGCGGAGGGTGTATGTAACCCTCTCGCCGTTATAAACGCTGTTGGCCCCGGCTGCGCCCGTATTGGCGCGCTGCTCAATCAGCAGCTCCGCGCTGGTGATGTAGCGCGTCTCCGTCTGTAGAAAAGGTGCCAACCACGCCGGCGGTGGGGGAGAATCCCCATCCTGCGCTCCCGCCGGCCGCGTCAGCAGCAAAAGGCCCAGAGCCAGCACCAGGGCCACAAATCCCCATCCAACCGCACGCCACCATCTCTTTGTCAACGACATATATATCCCCACATCCAGTATCCAGCATCCAGCATCCAGTATCCAGCATCCAGCATCCAGTATCCAGTATCCAGCATCCAGCACCTAGGGCGCCGGCGTCGGCGTGGCACAGGGCCAACTGTACCAGTCGTTGGGACTGGGATCGGTCTCCTGCCGCTGACCGTCCACGTCGAGATAGACGGCACTGACGTAGTAGACCTGCCCGCAGGCAGGATCGGGATCCTCCCAGGCGCGCGCCGTATTATCGAGCTCCGACTCGTCGACCAAACGGTCGTAGAGATCGGTGTCGGCCGCGGCGCGGTAGACGCGGAACCCCACGATGCTATCCACGTAGTTGGGATCGTAGGACCAGGTCAGACGCAACGTCGCGTCGGGAGGCAACGGCCCCTCCGTACCGTCGAGATTCCGCGGCGCGGGCGGCACCTCGATGGGGCGCAACGTGAGTTGAATAAAGGCATATTTGGTCGCGCCTTCCTCGTTGGCAGCTACCAGCTGATAATCCAGCGCTTGCCGGACCACGGTGACGAACTCACCCACCGGCGGGCGGGCGCTGGAACTCTCCCCGGCGATCAGCGTCACCTGCGGCACGTTGAGCGCCGACCACGAGAAGCGCACCCTGGCGCCGTACGTCACCTCGTACTGCTTGGTAAAGCCGTCGCTGCCGATCTCCAGCACGTCGTCAGGATTCTCGGCGCCCTCGGCCTCGAAATATTGAATCAACGGTTCCGGCAACGGCGTGGGCGTCGGCGGCGGCGGTTCGACGACGGACAGCTCCACCGTCTCGCTCACCTTGAGATCCTCACCGTTGTAGGCCGTGAGGATAAAGAACGTGGTAGCGTCCGCCTGCACAGGCAACGTCCCCTCGGGCGAGAGATTGCTGATGGTCCCCACCGTCGGACCGGTCACCTCGACGTTGGTCGTCTCGCCGGAGATGGTCCAGACCAGCTGGGTGCTCTCCCCCTCGCCCAGCACGATCTCAGCAGGCACCACGCGAAAGTCGTCGATGACGGGCGCTTCAGGTGCGGGCGTGGGCGTCGGCTTCTCTCGCACGGTAACGCGAATCGGGGCGCTATTGCGACGGCTGGGCTGCTGGAGTCCGGTACCGTCGTCGTAGAGGGCCGTGAGCACGTACTCCACCACCCCCACGTCGTTCAGCGTCTGCACGGTGTTGCCGTTGGGTGGATACGCTTCACCCAGCAGCTCGACGCTGGTCGCATTCTGCGCCTCCCAGGTGATAGTCACCGTCTCTCCGGCAAAGATGTCCAGAGGCGCGACGCTGAAGCGTTGAATAATGGGGTTGGGAAGCGGCGTCGGCGTCGGCGTCTCCACCTCGACACGCAAACTGGCCACGGCCTCACCGTCGTACTGATTGGTGGCCCGCAGAGTGTAGGCGGTAGTGATCTGAGGGTTCACCTCGCGGGTGCCCGTGTATTCGGCCGGGGCGATGGTCTGCTCCTGCCCGTTGGTGACCAGCACCACATCGTCGGCGTGGACCACCTCCCAGCGCAGCGTCGCCGTCTGCCCCGCGACCAACGTATTCCGATCGGTGGTGAAGACGCGAATTTTCGGCTCCAACGGTGAGACATCCACGGCAATGGGATCGGAGCTGGCGCTGAAGAGACGCGGCACCAGCTGGGAAAGCAAGTTCTCGGCGCGGAGCGTGTAGAGCATATCCACCTCCGGCGCCTCCGAATAGCTCCCCGCCGCTTCGTCCAGTGTGATGCGCTTCCCGGCATCCGTCTCGATCCAGCGGCGGGCGAAACGTGAGGTGGCGTACGTGAACGTCACCGACTCCCCCACGTCGATCTCGGTCCGATCCGCCGTGAAATCGCGTAACCGTGGGCGGAAGAGGAGCACGATCAAGCTCCCCAAAAGCAACGTCAACAACAACAACAGCCAGGGACCAATGACAGGCCGGATTTTGAGAGCGCCCAACAACGTCCTCGGCAGCTGCTCCTCGACCAACATGGAGACGTTGATGTTAAACGTCTGGCGGCGCTTACGCAGGGCGACGAAAGCGCGGCGCAGCGGCGTGACGCGAACGGGAATCAAGAAGGTCTCGTTGGGAGGCAACGTCATCTCCGCCTGTTGCGCCATGGGCGCGTCCTCGTCCGGCAGCTCGAATTCGAAGGTGAAGGCTCGCTCTGGGTCGACGCCTTCCAGACGGAACGTCGTCGGGTTGTTGCCCTGGTTGGCGATGTGCAGCGCGGTCTTCGCCGGTCGTCCACCCACGGTCTGCTCCCGCGGATCCAACTCGCTGACGGCGAAAGCATAATAGGGGTTGACGGTCAGTGTCGCGCCCAGCTGGGCCCGCTCCCCAGGGTGATTGGGCGAGGTCACCACGATGGCAAGGTGATGGTCACCGGCACGGCTCGTCGGATGCTTGGGCGGCCTGATGGTGATGTTGATGACGCTACGTTCTCTCTCGGCGAGATTGACCTGCGCCGGGCGGACGTCGACCCACTCCGCCGGCACGCCTTCGACCTGGACGGTAAAAGTCGCCACCAGGGGACCGCCGTTGATCACCGTCAGCATGCACGTGGCGCCCTGTTCCACGTCCACGGTCCAGGCGCGCTCCGAGAGCTCGGCGACGATGATCTCGTTGCTCAGATCGGCGGGACGGGTAGCCAACGGCGAGACGGTGGAACTCGGCGCCGCCGTCATCGTCCCCTCAGTGTCCAACGGTGGCGAAACTTCGGGAACAACGTCACTCTCACCGACGTCCGTCCCCGAGGCCGTCTCAGTCACCACCGTCGATGACATCACCTCTTGCTCGACAGGAGCAGGCGTGGGACGCGAACGCGGACGAGGCTCAAACTCAGGGGAGGTGACACCCGTTGACCGCGCCTGTTCAGCGGTCACGCCATTGGCGACCAGAATCAGCGTATGCCCGTCAATTTCCAGAGCGTTCCAGGGTGCCATCGGCACACTCTGGTCCGCCGGTACCGACTGCCCCTCCAGGTGAATCGTCTGCTCATCCAGGCGCAGCAGTCGACACGGCGTCTTG
>CAZCPK010000170.1:0-8305 GCA_964500755.1 uncultured Anaerolineales bacterium | reverse complement strand
AGTAAAGAAACTTTTACGGACTTACTTAGGAAGAACCGGGGGAATCCTTTATAAGAAACGCCAGGATCCCTGATAAGGACAGGCTGCGTGCCCATCTGCTACCCTGCGAGTTGCCCACTTGAGAAGATGTGCTACAAACAGGAAAATTGGCGGGGACATCTCTCGGGAACGGGCGCGCTCCACAGCCACGAAAAGTCATGCGGCGTTGCGTCCAAGGAGGGCCACATCGTGAGCAGCATGAAGCGTATACCGACTATGCTGATCTTATCGCTGGTCATCGTCCTCTTCTCGACGTGGCAGCAACCACCCATTCCTGCGTTGACCCAGGGGACCCCTCATACGATCACATCTGACATCCCCACCTTTGAGGACGGCACGAACCCACGCGGGAGATCCACGTGGCGTCCAGCGTCGGCGCGTTTGAGTTCAATGAGCCGGATCAGAAAATCTATCTCCCGGTGGTCATAAGGAAAGGACGTAGCATGATGAACACTCAGCAGAGAACGGTCACGCCGCGACTCATCATCCAGCTGGCGCTTTTTATCCTCGTCATCCCCATGCTACCGCTGTTGGTTTCTCAACGTTGGGGCTGGTGGGAAGCCTGGGTCTACGCCGGTGTCTACGTCCTGGGATTTGTGGTCAGCCGGGCGCTGGCTACGCGCCGTCACCCGGACTTGCTCGCCGAACGCGCGCGCTTCACCCAACACGAAAACGCCAAATCCTGGGACCGGTGGCTGGCGCCGCTGGTCGGCTTGGGCGGCGGGCTGATCCCCCTGGTCGCGGGGCTAGACGCGCGTTACGGCTCCCCGTCGGCCTTCAGCTTGCCGGTGAGACTCGGGGCGCTGGCAGTTATGCTAGCCGGGTACGCGCTCGGCGGCTACGCGCTGCTCGAGAATCGCTTTTTCTCCGGCATGGTACGGATCCAGACCGAGCGTGGGCATCGGGTCGTGTCGAGCGGGCCCTACCGCTGGGTACGACACCCCGGATACGCCGGCGCGCTGCTGACGTATCTGGCGACGCCCATCTTCCTGGAGACGCTGTGGACCTACGTGCCGGTGGCGCTGCTCACGACTGCGCTGGTGGTCCGCACGTACCTGGAGGACAAAGCGCTGCGCGAGGAGTTGCCGGGCTACGCCGAATATGCCCGGCGGGTGTCCGCGCGGCTGCTGCCGGGCGTGTGGTAAACGCTTGGCGTCGAGATACGCGACGGGCCCCCAGGACCATGGAAAGGGGAGAGGCCGAGGGGGCATCATCGGCAGCTTCCTGCTGCGGATCAAGGATGACAAAAGATAACAGAAGAATAATCTTCACGGAAGGAGCACACAGATGAATCGGAAGCTAGAGGCGGCGGTGAAGTTGATCGAGGCGGACCGAGACGAGGAGGCGCGCACAGCGTTAGTTTCCCTCCTCAAGGCCGATCCCACCAATGACGAAGCCTGGGTCTACCTGGCGACGGTATGGAATCAGATGAGCTGCGGGTGAAGTGCCTTCAGGAAGCGCTGAAACACGCGCCCAATAACCGCGTCGCACAACGGGCCCTGACCCGCTTACGTCAATCGGCGTTGGGCCGATGTCTTTCTATCCACAAAGGCAACACGACGTCGATGTTGCTGTTTATCTTTGGATGCCTTCTGGTGGCTTTCGTAGCGATATTGCTGTTCCCCAACGTATCCCCCATCCAGAACCCGCTCGTTCTCATCAGCGTGGCATTGGCAGTACGGGCGCTGATACCCTCGCTCTTGACCCTCGGTGAACACGACGAGGTTGCCCTTCACGAAAACGGCTTACGGTATACAAAGTGGGGACATACGCGGGTCGCGTTGTGGGAAGATATCAGGAGCGTTACGGAGAAGAAATTTTGGCTTCGCCGCTACGGTTGGCACGTCGCCTATATTCTGGAGATCAAAAGGCAGAAAAGGATGCGCCTGTCGAACTGGAAGTCGAAGAATATGGACGTCTTGGGCAAGACCCTGCAGGAAGAAGTCAACCAACGTCTGTTACCGATCTACGAGAAAGCGCTAGAGGAAAAGGGCGTCGTCTCCTTTGGCCCCTTGAGCGTCAGCAAGCAGGGCATCGTGCGGGGCAAGCGAACGATCCCCTGGGAGCGTATTGAGGCGGTGGAGCGACACCACGACGTGATCGTCATTCGCCAGAAAGGGCAATGGCTGTTGGCCTGGCCCCGGATTGCGGTCACGCGCATCACCAATCCCTATGTATTCCTCTCCATGGTCAAGTACATGCTGTACACGCGCCAGCGGCAGTATCAGGCGGATCTGATGAATCAGCCAGCCTCCTGAACGCCGATTCCGGCTATTGCACCTGCTCTACCCTGTGCTACACTGGGGAAGACAAGCAACTTCGTGAGCGGTTATCTATTTCATAACGAGGTGAATGCGCTATGGATCAAGAGAGAGTACCTGCTAAGCGAGAACCACTCGAGCCGCCGGAAAAGGTTGACGAGGTCCAGCCCCCTGAGGCCCGGGAGATGGTGAAACTGGAGGACGCGACGCTCGAGAAGTTGGACGCGCGGGTCGTCGAGTTCGTCGAAACCCTCTCGGAGACTGACGTGCACAGTGAGGCCTTCGAGGAGAAACTGACGGTAATTCACAACATGGGAGCGAAGGAGATCCGCGAGGCGGCGAACGTCTCCAACCGCATCCTCAACCAGCCCATCCGCGGTCTGGGCGAGGACGCGCCGGTGACCAAGGCGCTCCTGGATCTACGACGCACCGTCGAGGAGCTCAGTCCGGCGGAGACGGAACAAAAAGAGCGTAAGTTTCTGGGCATCATCCCCATGGGCGACAAGATGACCGACTATTTCCGCAAGTATCAGTCCTCCCAAAAGCACATCGACGCCGTGCTCAACAGCCTCTATCACGGGCAGGACGAGCTGCGCAGGGACATCGCCACCATCGAGCAGGAGAAGGCCAACCTCTGGCAGATCATGCACCGGCTGCAGCAGTACATCTACGTGGCCGACCAGTTGGCCCAGGCGCTCGAGGCGCGCATCGCCGCCCTCGAGGCGGACGATCCCGAGAAGGCGCGGGTGGTCAAGGAGGAGATCCTCTTCTACGTGCGGCAGAAGGAGCAGGATCTGATGACCCAGCTCGCCGTGAGCGTGCAGGGTTACCTGGCCTTAGACGTCATACGCAAGAACGACCTGGAGCTGATCAAGGGCGTGGAACGGGCCACGACCACGACGATCTCCGCCCTGCGCACCGCGGTCATCACGGCGCAGGCGCTCTCCAACCAGAAACTGGTGCTGGATCAGATCACGGCGCTCAACACCACGACGAGCGACCTCATCGAGTCAACCTCGGCAATGCTTCAGGAGCAGTCGGGGGAGATTCATCGTCAGGCGAGCAGCGCCACGGTCAATCTCCAGCAGCTGGAGAATGCCTTTAACAACGTCTTCGCGACCCTGGACATGATCTCCGAGTACAAGGTGCAGGCTGTGGAGAGTATGACGCAGACCATCAGTCAGCTCTCAGCGCAGGTCCAAAAGGCGCAGACCTACCTGGACAGAGTCCGCAACGAGCAGGTGCTCGAGGCCAGCGAAGAGTTGATCCTGCCGGAATCCGAGACGTAGGACCCGGCGGGAAGTCCGCACGATGACGACGTTGCCGCCAACCGAGAAGCGGGCCCTCGTCCAGCTCTACGAGCAGACGGCGGGGGAAACCTGGATCCACAACGAGGGCTGGTTGGGGGAGAGCGCTCCCTGTGACTGGCACGGTGTCACCTGTGAGGGGGGACACGTCGTCCGGCTCGAGCTCAACGACAATCAGCTCACCGGCACGCTACCCGCGGAACTGGGGCTGCTCACAGAATTGACGCACCTGGATCTCTCCGGCAATCGCCTCCAGGGTTTGCTGCCTCCCAATGTGGGGCACCCCCAGCGCCTGCGCCACCTCGATCTATCCCGTAACCAGCTGCGCGGCCCCATCCCGGAGCGGTTGCGGCTGTTGCGTCAATTGCGCACCCTGGACCTGCACGGCAACCGATTCAGCGGCCCCATTCCGGACGCCCTGAGCGACCTGGTGCGCCTGGAGCGCCTCGACCTTTCCGACAACGAGTTGACGGGCGAGGTGCCGTCCGCGTTGGGGAATCTGCGCCGGCTGCTTGAGCTCTCGTTACACGGCAATGCCCTGGAAGGGGCGTTACCGCCGGAGTTGACCGGGCTGGTGGCGCTGGACTCCTTTTCCTTCGGCGAGACGGACCTGCACGAGCGCGCCGACCCCGCCTTCCAGGCCTGGCTGCGCGGGCTGGCGCACCTGGAGAGCACAGGAGTGCTCCACGGCGAGCTCGTGCGCCAGGGAAACGTGCCCCTGACCCTCCTGGCGGGGATCGCGACGCTCGGGGCGACCGTGGCCTCGGCGCTCGTCTTGCTCCCCTTCTTCGGGCCGGCAGCCAGCGCGGCGGCGACCGCGCTCGGTGTCGCCGGTACGGGCTGGGTCGCGAAGAAGGTCTACGAGCTGACGGCGACGACGCGTCCGCGACGCGCGCTGCCGCCGGACCCGGACCGTCCCGCGCTCACGACCCGCGATCAGCTGCGCCAGGAGGTACAGCACCTCGTCCGCCGCAGCCGGCGGGAGCTGCCCGAGGACGTCGTGATGCGGGTGGAGGCCATTGAGCGCGTCCTCCTGCAGATCCTGCCACGCCTTTCTGATCTGGGACGCGGTCATCCCGACGCTTACGTAGTGCGTCAAACCGTCCACGAATATCTACCCGAAGCGTTGGACAACTACCGGGCCCTGCCGCGCACCTTCGCCCTCACCGAGCCGCTCCGGGACGGCGAGACGGCCCACGAGCTGCTGTTGCGCCAGTTGGATCTCCTCCACGAGGCGCTTGAGAAGATCGCAGCGGGATTGCCCTACGAGGACGCGCAGCAGCTTCTCATCCATGGCCGGTTCCTGGAAGGCAAATTTGAGGAACTGCCCGACGTCACGCGGGAAGCGCTCTCCCCCGAAGAGGAATAACACCTTATCCCTGCACATTGATCTCTTAAGGAGTTCCCATGTTGGTTCCCATACCCACGACAACGAAAATGGTTCGTAGTCGCGCGCTTCAACGCGGTCGCATAGCCGCACAGCGCTGCCCTGGCCCAAAGGTCCAGTGATTGGGACGCGCTTAACTACAAGCCAGTTCTATTTTCGAAGGAGAAACAAAGACGATGAACGACAGCCTGGACGTTGCGTATTGCGGACTGTACTGTGGCGATTGCGTGATTCGCAAGGGGCGATTGGCGGCGTTGGCCCAGGAACTCCGACGCCAGATGAAAAAGCCGGAGTTTGTGAAATTAGCCGCGGGCTTGCCCGAGATCAAGCCGCAGCTCTTCAAGGGTTTGACGGAGACCGAGCGTTGCCTTCAGGTACTGGATAGCATGACCCACCTCGACTGTGAGCGCGTCTGTCACAGCGACGGCGGGAGCCAGGCGTGCGCCATTCGCAGATGCTGCCAGAGAAATGGGTACGCGGGCTGCTGGGACTGTGACGAGTTCGAGCGCTGCGAGATACTGGTATCCATCGACCCCGTCCACAAAGACGCACATAGGAAGAATATCCGCATGATACGGCAGAAGGGGATCGATGGCTTTCTGACAGGGCCCAAGTATTGGTAGGCGGCTGCAACAGGCGGACCAACAAGCAACGGGAGTCAGGAATGTGTACCTCTCCGGCTTGCAGGCTAGCGATCACTAACCGCGTCAAAACTATGGATGATAATCAAGTTGGGCTGGAATACTCACTTGTCCAACCATGCCAATCTTTACCTCACGCACCGCGACCCCATGCGGGTAGGCAGACTGTTCGCCCGTTTCACGGAAAACGCCCGCGCCCAAGATGACACATCAACCTAGCAAGGATACTGACGTGCACACCGAAAGTCGCAAACTTCAAGGAATAACGTACGCCATGTGGTTGACCGCACAGGCCGACCCCATCAACTTCGCCCTCACCGCCCGGGTGCGCGGCGCCTTCACGGCGGAGCAATTGCGTCAGGCGCTCGACAAGGTGCGGCGTAGATATCCCTCGTCGGCGGTGCGCGTGACCCAAAAGCCTACCGGAGCGGCCTATCTCTCCTATGTGGATACGCCCTACCCGATCCATGTCATCGAGCGAGCGCACGCCGAGCAGTGGACGGACGAAGTCGTGAAGGCGCTGCAGCGCCCCTTTGATCTGCAGAACGAACCCCCGCTCCGCTTTATCTGGCTGCGTGGGGAGACGGTCTCGGAGATCGTCTTTCTCTGCCATCACGCTTTCGCCGACGGACTTTCGGTGACGTATCTACTGCGCGATCTGTTGACGTGCCTCGGCGATCCCACCGCCGATCTGGTGCCCCAGTCTCCGAGCCCCACCCTGGACGAGCTGCTCCCCGACTTCCGGGGAAAGCGGCGCGTCCGTTGGCAGGCCTGGCTGAAGGCCACGCTACTCAGACTATTGATGGCGCTGGGCGGTCAGAAAGAGACCGAGAACGCGGAGCGTGCGCCCGAGCCTGCCTACCACATGCTCCACTGGACACTAACGGCGGAACAGACCGCTGCCCTGGTCGCGCGCAGCCGCGCCGAAGGCACGACGGTCCACGCGGCGCTGTCCACCGCCTTTCTGCGCGCCTTCGGCGAGTTCCACGGGGACACGTGGCATCGCACAATCCAGAGCCCCATCAACCTGCGCAACCGGCTGACGCAGCCTGTCGGGGAGACGTATGGTCTCTACATCGGCCTGGTCGACTTCCCGGTCGACTGCGCGCCCGCGCGTGGCTTCTGGGAGGTAGCGCGAGAGATCAAAGAGGGCTTCATCCGGGAGACAGCCGACAAACCCATCTTCACCTTTCTCACGAGTACCAAGGTGCTGTTAGAGCAGCTGACGCCCGTACTTACGCCCGAGATGCTATCCGACTCCTTTATGGACGTGACCTACGACCTATCGATCTCAAATCTGGGCCGGCTCGATCTACCCCGGCGAGACGGCGCCGTGCAGTTGGAGGCGCTCTACGGCCCGGCGGTACTCGGCGACCCGGAGGAGATCGTCCTGGGCGTCGTCACGGTGGAGAACCGCATGCATTTCACCCTGGTCTTCACCGAAGCGCGGCTGACGGTACAGGAGGCCGAAGCACTCCGGGAACGGGCCATGCGCTGGTTGACCGAGGCCGTCCAAGACGTGTACTGACCCGATTTTGAGCCCGTTAAGCTGCTTAAGGTGATATGTCCCGCGCAAAGCAGAGAAGAGAACGCTTATGACGACACGCTCGAGTTCGACGGTGATCATGAATGACCGACGCGAGGTATTGCTGATCCTCCGGGAGGACGTGCGGATGTGGGCGCTGCCGGGCGGCGGGCTCGAGGACGGGGAGAGCTTCGCCCGAGCCGCCGTCCGAGAGACGCAGGAGGAGACCGGATACGACGTCGTCCTGACGCGGCTGGTGGGCAGATATTGGCGTCCGCAATATCCCGGCGGCGGAAATACGTTACACGTTTTTGCGGGAGACGTGATCGGTGGGGACGCCTCTCGGCATGGTTGGGAATCTCTCGAGGTGCGTTGGTTTCCGGTGGACGCCTTGCCCAAGCGATTGTTCTCGTTCTCCCGCGAGCACATTGAGGACGCCTGTAGGAATGTGGAGGAACCGCTGGAGAGGGAGCAGCAATTCGCTTGGCCGCGGGCGGCACTGGTGCGCTGTCTTCTCGTGCTGCGCACGATACGCAATCGAATCAGGAGGATGGTTTAGAGATAGATTAACGCTCTTAAAGATCCGTCGACATAACGGCACTCCGGTTGGCGCCTGCGTGCCTTCCTACGAGCCTTTTGTCGAGCGCATGATCAACCTCTATCGCGTGTTCCTCTATCTGATCAGCGCCGCGTGGATACCCGGATACTCTATCAGCAGCAACGCCGGTCTGGCCTGTGGGAGCACGTTGGCTAGTCGGAGATCTGATCTAGAGAACAGTTTGAAGGAGAAAAACAAAATAGGGCCATCGAAGTCATCATTCGACCGCTGGAAGAAGGAGAAAAGGCCGCGACGCAACGCGTCATGCGCCGCGCATTTTCGTTCCCCGCCCGGTTCGTCTTCTCGTGGAGCGAGCACGTACTGGTGGCGGAGCGCGCTGACCGCATCATCGGCGGCATCGTGCTCAAGCTTTTCTCCGTTGGAAAACACAAGGTGGGCTTCGTCTCCTGGCTCTTCACCGATCCCGAAGCGCAGGGGTTGGGTGCGGGACAGGCGCTGGTCGAGAGGGCGCTGGACTTCTTCACGGCGCAGGGGATTTCGAAGCGAGTGGTCAGCGAAGACCTTCGCCAATGTCGCAGAACGTGCT
>CAZCPK010000169.1:0-8329 GCA_964500755.1 uncultured Anaerolineales bacterium | reverse complement strand
CCACTGCCGGGCCCCCCGCCGCCGTGCGGCGTGCTGAAGGTCTTGTGTAGATTGAAATGCATGACGTCGATACCCACCTCGGCAGGACGCATGACGCCCAGCAGCGCGTTCATGTTGGCGCCGTCGCCGTAGACCAGGCCGCCGCAGCTGTGAACCTTCTCGATCACCTGCTCGATGTTCTCCTCGAAGAGTCCCAGAGTGTTGGGGTTGGTAATCATCAGACCCACGACGCGGTCGCAGATCTGGGCATCGAGCGCCTCCAGATCCACGTTGCCGCGCTCGTCCGAGGGGATCTCGACGACGCGCAGACCGCTCATACTCGTGGAGGCCGGGTTGGTGCCGTGCGCCGAGTCCGGGACGAGGATGGTATCGCGCTGCGTCTCTCCGCGCTCCATGTGATACTTCCGCATGATGAGCACACCGACCAGCTCGCCCTGGGCACCGGCTGCCGGCTGGAGCGTCATCCCGGCAAAGCCGGAGATCCGCTTGAGGTACTCCTGCAGCTGGTACATCAGCTGCAGCGCTCCCTGCGCCGCCTCCTCTACCTGAAATGGATGCACACCCGCAAAACCGGGCAGGCGGGCGGCGATCTCGTTGATTTTGGGGTTGTACTTCATGGTGCAAGATCCCAGAGGATACATGCCTTTATCGATGGCGTAGTTGAGTTGCGAAAGCCGCAGGAAGTGCCGCACCACATCGATCTCGCTGACCTCGGGGAGCGGCAGATCGTCACGCACCAGCTCCGTGGGCAGCTCGCTGGGAGGAACGTCCAACTTCGGCGGATTCGTGCCCTCACGGTTCGCTACTGAAAGTTCGTAGATAAGTTGCTCAGTCATTGTATCCTCCTGCGAAAGCCTCAAGCGCCGCCACGAAGGCTTCGATCTCCTCGCGGCTGTTCGTCTCGGTGACAGCGACCAACATCTGATTCTCGGCCTCCGGGTAATCCTGCGATAGATTGTAGCCGCCGATCATGCGGACGGGGTGCTCGTCCAGCAGATAGGCGTTGAGCTCGGCGACGGACGTCGGGGTCGCGATGACGAACTCGTTGAAGAAAGGTCCTTCCGTCAACACCTCATACTCGGCCAGCGCGTTGATCCGCTGGGCAGCATAATGGGCTTTATGGTAGTTCAACTCGGCGACCTTGCGCAGACCCTGCTTGCCCAACGTGGCCATGTAGGCAGTCGCGGCCAACGCCATCAGCCCCTGATTGGTGCAAATGTTGGAGGTGGCACGCTCGCGACGGATGTGCTGCTCGCGGGTCGTCAGCGTCAGCACGTATCCGCGCTTTCCTTCCACGTCCTCCGTCTGGCCGACCAGGCGCCCGGCGATCTGGCGCTTGTATTTGCCCCGGGTGGCGTAGAAGCCCAGGTACGGGCCGCCATAACTCAAGCCCAGCCCCAACGGCTGGCCTTCGCCCATCACAATGTCGGCGCCGTACGCGCCGGGCGGGGTGAAAAGCGCCAGGCTCAGGGGATTTGTGGCGACGGCGACCAGGGTCTTCTTGTTTTGCGCGCGCACTTTGTCCACAAAGGCGCCCAGTTCCTCCATCCCCCCAAAGAAATTAGGGCTTTGAACGACCACGCAGGCCGTCTGATCGTCGACCAGTTCGACCACGTCCGCCAGGGAGCGCGTCAGGTCATCGTCCCCGACGACCTCCACATCCATGCCCTGCAGATAGGTGCGGATGACCTGCCGGTAGTGCGGATGCACCGTGGGCGCCACGATAATTTTCTCCCGTTTCATGCGGAAGACGTTGAGCGCCTGGATGACGGCCTCGGCTGCGGCGGTCGCGCCATCATAGTGACTGGCGTTGGCTAGGTCCATCCCCGTGAGATCACAGATCATGCTTTGGTATTCAAAGATGGCCTGCAGCGTGCCCTGGCTCACCTCCGCCTGGTAAGGTGTGTACGCAGTGTAGAACTCCCCCCGGCTGATGACGTAGTCCACCACGCTGGGCACCCAGTGACGATAGGCGCCGGCGCCCAGGAAGGTGGGAACAGCGTTGGCGTTGAGGTTAGCTGAGGAGAGCTCCTGAAGTTCCTGCAGGAGCTCCATCTCTGAGAGAGCCTCCGGTAAATCCAACTCCGGATAGCGGTACTTCTCTGGGACGTCTGCGAAGAGGTCGGCCAGGCGTTCTACGCCGATGGCCTCGAGCATCTCCTGACGTTCTTTTTCGGTATGTGGTACGTAACCCATCAACTCACTCCTTTTTAGTCAGGTAGTCGGTTAGTCAGATGGTCGAATAGTCCGATGGTCGGTTAGTCAGATGGTCGAATAGTCCGATGGTCGGTTAGTCTGGTAGTCAAATGGGCAGTTAGGCTGATAGTCCAATGGTCTTGCAACCGGATAATGACTTGACCAGGTGACCAGGTGACCAAGCGACCAAACCATAAGCCGCCGACCTCGACGGCTACCGTATGCCGAGGATCGGCGGCACGTTTTCACTACAACTCAGAACCTGAGATTAATGTCCTTCCTCTGCCTCGACGACCTCTCGATACGCCTCGGCGTCCAGCAATTCCGCCCACTCCTCCTCATCGCTGGCCTTGATCTTGACCAGCCAGCCCTCGCCAAACGGATCCTCGTTGACGAGCTCGGGAGTGTCCTCCAGCTGCTCATTGACGGCCACAACCTCACCGCTCAACGGCGCGTAGACGTCACCGGCTGCCTTGACGGACTCTACGACACAGAGGTTATCCTCCTGGTCGAACTCGTCCCCGACCTCCGGCAACTCGACGTAGACGATGTCAGAAAGGGTACTCTGCGCATAATCGCTGATCCCTACGACGTAGATGTCGCCTTCCTTGCGTGCCCACTCATGGCTCTCCGCATATCGGGCATTCTCATCAATCTTCATAGTTTCACTCCTTGACGTTTGTTAGGTTAGCAAAGCAAGGGAAAAACTCCCTCCAATAGAATTTAGACTCTAGCTCATTATAGCATCAACAAATGGCGCAAGCAAGAGGCCCATAGCTGGGGCAAACGAAGCGGTTCTAAGGCTTGCTAAGGTTGCTCAGCGCCTCCTGACAACGCGTACCCAGGTCATCAACCCGGCTGCGTTTGCCTTGTGCGCGGCTGAGCACGTTCTGCGACATTGGTGAGAGTCTTCGCTGACCAATCGCTTCGAAATCCCAGCTGGCAAGCACCCACAAGTTCCCTGTCGTTCACGGCGTCCAGCGGGTTTTTGCCACAGGGAGCGCTGAGCACGCAGGGAAGGAACCGGTTTTTTTCTCTGTGCTCTCCGGAGGCTCTGCGGTGAGACGTAGGAAATCACCAGGTACAAGGGCGTTCCCCAGGTATCCTCTGTCACCTACGCGGTCAAGATCTCACGTAAAGTGGCGAGGGCCCGTTCAACGTCCGCGCCGTCGATCCAATAGTGCGTCACCGCGCGGAAGGAACGGGCATCCCGCGAAAGGATCAGCACGTCACGCTGTCTGAGCGCTTCCTCCACCTCGGGCGCCGTCAACGGCGCGTCCTCGGTGAGCCGGAAGTAGACAATGTTCGTGTACACCGGGTTGACCGCCACGCCGGGGATTCCCGCGAGACCGTCCGCCAGCTGCCGGGCGCGGGCGTGATCCTCGTGCAGACGCGGGCGGATCCGCTCCAGCGCCACGATACCGGCGGCAGCCAAAAAGCCGGCCTGCCGCATACCGCCGCCCAGTACCTTCCGCGCCCGACGCGCGCGGGCGATGAACTCTGTCGATCCGCAGAGGACCGAGCCCACGGGCGCGCAGAGGCCCTTGGAGAGACAGAAGGTCACGGAGTCGGTGGCAGCGACGTGCTCACGCGCGGGCACGTCCAGCGCCACCGCAGCGTTGAAGAGCCGGGCGCCATCGACGTGGACGCGCAGGTTGTGCTCCCGGGCCAGAGCCGCGACGCTTTCGACGTATGCGGTCTTCAACGGGACACCGTTGCACATGTTGTGGGTGTTCTCCAGACAGATCAGGCGCGAGCGCGGAAAGTGGGGGTTATCGGGCTGCACCGCCGCCACGATGTCCTCCAACCGCAGCGTGCCGTCGGGCTGATTGGGCAACAGATAGGGCATCAAGCCACCCACCGACGCCATACCGCCCTGTTCGTAGCGAAACGTGTGACTCTTATCGCCCAGGATCACCTGATCGCCCCGGTCACAGTGCGCCAGAAGCGCGCAGAGATTACCCTGCGTGCCGCTGGTCACAAAGAGCGCAGCCTCCTTGCCGAGCAACTCCGCGGACATGGCTTCCAGACGGTTGACGGTGGGATCCTCGCCGTAGACGTCGTCCCCCACCTCGGCGCGGTAGATGGCCTCGCGCATCGCCGGAGTCGGTTGCGTGACGGTGTCGCTGCGTAAGTCAATGACCTGCATATTTACCTCCTTGGAAATTAGTCTGGTAGTCTACTCGTCAACTGGTCCGGTGGTCACATGGTCAGGTGATGGACAGATACTGAAAAAGTTCGCCTAATCACAGAGCCCGCAGATTCCTCTACCAATCAGAGGGCACAGGGATTTTTAGATTTTCTGGAGACGAGAAGCGGGGCTTGAAAACAGGAACGCCGCTGCCTTTTCGGCGTTCACGTCTATCTCTACCGACGCCACTTATAGAAAAAAGACTCCCGACCCGTTGAATTTTACGGCTGGGGTTCCTCCCTCACGAAGGGAGATTATTCGGCGGAGCCCTCCTCACGCAACCAGGCCAGGGCCTCGCCCTCATCACTGAAGACCCGGGAACGCTCATACATACCTGGCGCCAGCAGCGAGATCGAGCGGATCAGGTTGATCATATTGGTGGCGAAGGAACTGCCCGTCAACGTCGCCACGCGCCAGTCGTCGGGCAAGGGAAGCTCGGCCAGCTGCTGAGCGCGATGCATCTGCATAGGACTGATAGCATCAATCTCTCGGACGTCGTAGAGAAGCCGAATAGCTTTCCCTTCTTCGCGTGCTTTTGCGAAGACCGCCGCGACGTCTTCGAACCAATCCTGAAAGGCGCTTTCGCTCTTGGAATGCAGGTGATAGACAATCACGCCGTCCGCACATATCTCTTTCTCGTAGCCCTTATCCGGCATACGTCCTCCACTCCTTGCTCGTTACGCAGCATTTCAACTATACAACAATCTCCTTATATTAACAACTCCACAGCTGCGGACAAGCGAAGCCACGCGACGCGCTAATCCGATTCTAATGAAGATCTAGTATAGTAAAGGACGATATTGCTTACGATACCATCGTTATTTTCAGGAGGTACTATGACCGAAAAAGAGACATCTGGGAACACCCCGGAAGCACTGGAGTTCAAGACCGAAGTTCAGCAATTGCTCAACATCCTGGCGAACTCGCTCTACACGGAACGCGAGATCTTCCTGCGGGAGTTGATCTCCAACGCGTCGGACGCGCTGCACCGCGTCCAGTTTGAGATGCTGACCAACCGCGACGTCGTCGATCCCGACGTGGAGCTCGCCGTCGAGATCGAGGCCGACGAGGAGGCGCAGACCCTCACCATCTCCGACACCGGCGTCGGTATGACCCGCGACGAGCTGATCGAGAACCTGGGCACCATCGCGCACTCCGGGGCCATGGCCTTCCTCAAGGAGATCGAACAGGCGGAGAACCCCGTGGAGATCATCGGACAGTTCGGGGTGGGCTTTTACGCCGTCTTCATGGTCGCCGACGAGGTGCGCGTGACGACGCGTTCCTATCGGCCCGATGCGCAGGCCTGGACCTGGACATCGCGCGGGGAGAGCAGCTACACGCTGGCGCCCGCCGACAAGGAGACCCGCGGCACCACCGTTGAGATCCAACTGCAGGACGACGCCCAGGAGTTTACCACGTCCTGGCGACTCCAACAGGTCGTCAGGAAACACTCCGACTACGTCTCCTTCCCTGTCAAGGTCGAGGGCGAGGTCGTCAACGCGCAGACGGCGCTCTGGCGCACGCCGCCGAGCAACGTCGAGGAGGACGCGTACGACGAGTTCTATCGACAACTGACTCTGGATAACCAGGCGCCGCTGTTGCACCTGCATCTGGTGACCGACGTACCGGTCTTTATCCGCAGCATCCTCTACGTTCCCAGCCACCTCGACGAGAGCATGCTCCGCCTGGGAATGGAACGCGGTCTCAAGCTCTTCTCCAAGAAGGTGTTGATCCAGGAGAACACGACCGATCTATTGCCAGAGTACCTGCGCTTCGTCGAAGGCGTGGTCGACTCCGACGATCTGCCGCTCAACATCTCGCGGGAGACCGTGCAGAGCAACCGTATCCTGCGCCAGATCGAGAAGTCGCTCAAGGGACGCGTGCTGCGCGCACTCCAGGAGCTGGCGGAGGAACGCCCGGAGGAGTACGTGACCTTCTGGGAAGCCTTTGGCCCCTTCATCAAGCAGGGCGTCGCCAGCTCCCCCCTGGATCACGACGAACTCCTGCCGCTGCTGCGCTTTCCCTCCGCCCACTCCCGCAACGCCCTCATCGCGCTGGACGACTACGTCGAGGCGATGGACGAAGAACAGCCCGCCATCTACTACATCCTGGGCGAGAGCCTTACCGCCGTAGAACACAGCCCGCACCTGGACTACTTCAAAGAGCACGATCTCGACGTCCTCTACCTCACCGATCCGCTGGACGGACTGATGATGCAGAGTCTGCGCGAATACGCGGACAAACCGCTACAGAACGTCGACGATCCCGCCCTGGAGCTGCCGGAGGGCGAGGAGAAAGAGACACTCGAGGAGGAGGAACAGGAACCTCTGGAGGCCGGAGAGCTCGGCGCACTCATCGCCCACGTCAAGGATCTGCTGGGCGACCGGGTGAAGGACGTGCGTCCTTCCCAGGTACTCCGCACCAGCCCCTGCCGCCTGGTCTCCGCGGAAGCCGGTCCCCAGCGCGACCTGGAGCGCGTCCGCCGGATGTTCGAGCAGGGGTACCAGGCTGCTCCTCGGATCCTGGAGCTCAATCCCCAGCATCCCTTGATCCACAATTTGGCCAGAAAAGTCGAGACCGAGGTGGACTCGACTGTGGTTGACGCGACCATTGAACAGCTCTTTGCCAACCAATTGCTCCTGGAAGGCATCCACCCGGATCCGGCCGACATGGTCACGCGGATCGAGTCGTTGCTGGAAGAAGCCACCAAGTCGTAACTCCTCCGCAACTTCCTGACGCTGGAGACGTAATATGGAGATAGATGCCGGGGTTCGGACGAGAGCATCACGGTTCTTCACAACCGAGCGATGTCCTGTTTCCACCATCCAACCGGGCCCCGGCACATATCCAAGGTATGTGCAACCGTAGCGGAGGTTTGATATGTCGAATATGCAACCAACATCTGGATCGTCCCCCTCACACCACGGGCGACATCCCTCGCTGTTCTGGCCCATCGTCTTGATCACGAGCGGCGTGCTCCTGCTGCTCTCGAACCTGGGCTATCTTCCGGAGCCCTCCTGGAACCTCTTATGGCGGCTCTGGCCCGTACTTCTCATCGGACTGGGCGTCGACGTGCTGATCGGACGCCGCTCCGTGGCTGGCGCCATCATCAGTGGGATTCTCATCTTTATCCTCATCGGTGGCGTCGTGCTGCTGGTCTTCTTTGCGCGTAACATCCCCGTGCTGGCCGAGCTGGCCCGGGCGCCGGATATGCAGACCGCGACCCTTAAACATCCCCTCGATGATCTGGAGACGGCGGACGTGATGATCGACTGGTCGCATCTCTGGGGCACGCTCTCCGCGTTGGAGGATTCCTCCAACCTGATTGAGGGGACCATTGACTATTACGGAGATCTAACCTTCACGGTCGAAGAGTCCGACACGCACGCCAAGGTTATTCTGGACAGCCACCGAAACAGCATGGGACTCAACTTCGACGGCCTCCCGGGCGAGGGTGAGTGGGACGTCCAATTACATCCGGACGTCGATCTCAACCTCGACCTCGACGGAAACTCGGGGCGCTTGACGTTGGATCTCCGCGAGCTCTCCGTGACCGATTTTACGCTCGACGTGGGCTCCGGCGCCGTCGAATTGACGCTACCCCGCGCGAGCAGCTTCAAGGGCGACATCAATGGCGGCTCCGGGCGGCTGGAGATCATCGTGCCTGAGAACGTCGGGCTGCGCGTCATCCTCGATGACGGTAGCGGCAGCCTCCGCACCGACGTCCGCGTCGTGCTGGTCAGCGGGGAACGCGACGACGACGGTATCTGGGAGACCGAGAACTACGCCACCGCGGATTATGTCATCGACCTGGAGATCGATCAGAGCTCAGGGGCGCTCATCCTCAAGAGTGACTAAGGGCTCGTAAAAGTATAACTTCCCGTGCAATTTCTGGGCAACACATGTAAAAAGTGTTTTGCACTTGAAGACCACGAGCCTGAA
>CAZCPK010000168.1:0-8330 GCA_964500755.1 uncultured Anaerolineales bacterium | reverse complement strand
CCTCGACGTAGATGCCGCCCATGCCGAACATGAGCAACGACCCAAACTGTGGGTCGCGCTGCGCGCCGACGATGACCTCGCGGCCCTCGGGCGCCATCTGCTGGATCATGACCGCGCGCGTGTCATCGTCGCCCACCATGCGCTCGAAGGCAGCGCGGACGGCGTCGGCGTCCTGCAGGTCGAGCGCGATGCCGCCCACGTCGGCCTTGTGGACGACGCCCGGCGCAATCAGCTTCGCCACGACGGGATAGCCGGCCCGCTCCGCCAGCGTCACCGCCGCGTCGGCGCTCCGGGCAACGCCGGAGAAGGGCACCGGGATGCCGTAGGCTTCCGCGACCTGCGCCGCGCCCTCGGCGTCGAGGAAGCCCTCGCCCGCCGTCTCCCACGCTTCGGAGAGGATAACCCGCGCCTGCGCCCGGTCGACGCCCTTGACCCGCGTCGGCGTCAGGTCGGGGCGCGCCTGCAGCTGCTTATACGCCCAGAGCCCGGCCAACGCCTCGGCCGCGCGATTGGGATCCTGATAGCAAGGCACGCCGCCCGCGTGCAGCATCTTGACCGCCTCGGGGATACTAACGCCACCCACCAGACAGCAGGCGACGGGCTGCGTCGCGCCTTCAGCCGCCGCGACGACGTTCCGCGCTACCTCGTTGACCGGGGTGATGGCCTGCGGCACGAAGATCGCCAGGATCAGCTCGACGTTGGGATCGTCGCGCAGGATGCAGATGGCGTCGCCGTACATCTCAGCCCGGGGGCCGCCCAGCATATCGACCGGATTGGCGAGCTGCGTCCCGTGCGGCGTGACCTCTTTGAGCGCCGCCATGGTCTCCGGCTCGAGATCGGCCAACGTGAGACCACGCTCGTCCAAAGCGTCGGCTGCCAGCGCCGCCGGTCCGCCGGCGTTGGTGACGATGGCGACGCGCTTGCCGGCGGGCAGCGGCTGGTAGGCCAGCGCCCGCGCCACGGCGTTCTGCGCCTGGAGCGAATCGTACATCAGCACCCCCGCCCGGTGACAGGCGGCGGCGTAGGCGCGCCCCGCGCCCGCCAGCGCGCCCGTGTGCGACGCGACGGCCCGCGTCCCCGCCGCCGTGCGCCCGGCCTTGGTCATCAGCACCGGCTTCTCGCGGCTCACCTGCTGGGCCGTCTCGACAAAGCCCGGCCCGTCGGGGATACCCTCGGCGTAGAGGCTGACGACCTCGGTGTGCGGGTCGGTGTGCAGCATGCGGACGCCATCGGAGAGGTTGACGTCGACCTGATTGCCCAGGCTGATGATGCGGCTGTAGCCCACGCCCAGGTCGATGGCCCAGTCGATGGTGCCGCCGACGATGGCGCCGGAGTGCGACGCGAAGCCGACCGGGCCCGGTTCAGGCATCTGGCTGATAAAGGTCGTGTCGATGGGCGCGTGGGTGTCCATCACGCCGACGCAGTTGGGACCGATGAGACGCATGCCGTAGTCGGCGGCGATCTCGCCCAGCGACTGTTCCAACGCCGCACCCTCCTCGCCCACCTCCTTGAAGCCGCCGGTGACGACGATGACGGTCTCCAGACCCCGCTCGCCGCAGGCGCGCAGCGCGTCGGGCACCCACTGCGCGCGAATCATGATCACCGCCAGGTCCAGCGGATCGGGCGCCTCGCTGATGTCGGGGTAGACGGTCAGGCCCAGGATCTCGCCGCCCTTGGGATTCACGGGGTAGATCTCGCCGGGGTAGCCGTGCTCCTTGAGATTGCGGATCACGCCGTGGCTCAGTTTGTCCGGGTTACTGCTGGCGCCGATCACGGCGACGCCGCGCGGATGAAAGAACAGCTCCAGTTGCTCGGTCATAGGTCTCTCCTTTGTAGTCCGGTAGTCGGATCGTCTGGTGGTCTGGTAGTCAAATCACTAACGGATGATGTGGATTTCAACACAAAGTCCGTTCAATCCGCTGGATCCAGGGATTGGATTTTCTTCACCGTTAGTATTGGGATTCGCAGGTATGATACGAGAGCCGGGGGCTTTTGTCCAGTGACGTTTGTCCACACGTACCCCCGCGTTGGGAACGTTTGGCCCTCACTCTCCCGCCCGGTGCGCCGCGACGAAGTTGCTGGGATGCAGGTACCCCCAAGCCTGCGGGTGGGCGCGGTCGAGGTCGTCGTCCCAGGTGTAGCCGACGCCCATGACGTAACGGTTGCAGCGTCCGCGTCCGCCCGCCGAGTCGTCCGGGAAGAGCGCGGAGCCGTCGGCGAAGGTGCGGATCTCCCAGTGGAGGTGGCTGTTGAAGCCCCGGTCGTGGACGACGCCCAGCGGCTGTCCGCGCGTCACGGCCTCCCCCACGGCGACCTCGACGTCGGCGAGGTGCCAGTAGACGGACCAGAGCTGCACGTCGTCCGGCAGGCGGTGCGCAACGACGAGGACGTTGCCCTCGCTGCCCAGCGCCTGCGCCCAGGTAACGACACCGTGGGCGACGGCGCGCACGGGCTCGCCGGCCGCCGCCCCACCCTGGACCTGGCCCCGCGCGTCGTAGGCGAACCAGTCCTCGCCCGCGTGCCAGAGACGCTCGAAGGGGATGGCCTCGCCGTCCAGGGAGACGAAGCACTTGCCGTCACGTCCCAGGCCGGGGTTCTGAACGTCGAAGCGGGTGTCGACGGGCAGCGGGCCCGTCTCGCCCTGGACGTAGGGACCAAAGCGCGCCGGATCCAGCGGGTAGTCAAAGGTGTCGGCGACCAGGAGCGTCTCGGCGCGGGGCAGCGGCGTCGGCAGCGGCCCGCCGGAGGGCGCGCCCCGTCGCGCGCGCCAGATGAACCAGAGGAGCAACAGGGCACCAACCAACGCTACAATCAGTACGATGCCCACCCACAGCCAACGTCGTCTTAACCACGTCCGCATAGCCTATCCTCCCGATGTTTTCAGATTTCGAAGGCACCAAACTCCACTATAACATAAATCGGGAGAGTCGTAGACAAAAAAACGCCGGGAGCACAGACATGGCTGTACCCCCGACGTTGGTGCGGGCGGATATGTTTATTCAAGTTCCTGGGGACGGGCCTCCAGCGTGACGTCGACCTCCCGCTCCTCGCCGTCGCGCAGGACCGTCAGCGTCAGCGTGTCCTCGGGTCGCCGCGACATGATCTCGATCAGCAGATCGTCAAAGTCGATGACCGGCTCGCCGTTGGCTGCCACCACCACGTCTCCACCCACGGGAACTTCGATATTGTCAACGACTTCGGTGCCGGTGCTCCCTTGGAGACCGGCCTCGTCGGCCGGCCCATCGGACACCACATCGTGAACATAAGCGCCCTGCTGCGTCTCCAGATCGTTGGCCTCCATGATCAATAAATTAACGCCCGTCGGCGGCCCCTCGATGCCGAGCCAGGGCCACTGATAAGCGCCGGCCTCAATCAGCACCGGCACGACGCGCCGCACGGTATTTGCCGGTATCGCAAAGCCGACACCCGTATTGGACTGGCTCGCGCCACCGGTGGCGATCTGCGCATTGACACCAATGACCTCCCCCTGCAGGTTGAGCAGCGGCCCGCCGGAACTACCGGGATTGATCGCCGCGTCGGTCTGCACGGCCTGGGGAATGGTGAGATTGGTGGCGCCGGAGGGGATCGATCGACCCGTACCGCTCACAACACCCAGCGTGATGCTCCCACCCAGGCCGAAGGGGTTTCCGATGGCGACGGCCCACTGGCCTTCCCGGACCTCGTCGGAGTTGCCCAGCGTCAAAGGGCGGACCCCCTCCGGCAGCGAGTCGACCTTGACGACGGCAAGATCGCTATCCGCGTCCAATCCCACGATCTCGGCCTCCACCTCAATCCGATTGTAGAAGATGACGGTGATCCGCTCAGCAGGCGCCACCACGTGGTTGTTGGTCACAATGTGGCCCTCCTCATCAAGCACAAAGCCAGAACCGGCACCCGCCCCTGTCTGCTGTCGATCCTGTACAAAGACCCGGATACTGACGACGCCGGGATTGAACTGCTCGTAGAGCGCCTGTACCGCTCCCTCAGCCAAGGGAGCGGCGGACGCCGCCGGCGCCGCCGGCGCTGTGAGGGTCGGCTCCACCACGACGGTGCCTTCCTGTTGCTGCTGGCTCACGACCTCAGGCTCTGATGATTGTGCATCCCTCGGGGCCTGGCGCCATTGTACCGTGATCTGCAAGAGTAGCCCCACTGCGATCAGACCCACCACGAGAACGGTGGCACATCCAATACCGGCAATCCACAAGAAGCGCTTGTTTTCCATCTAAACCTCTCTCCTCCATAATCCAACGAGATACTCCGTCGTCCAGGTTTGAGCAAGCTATTAGGAGCTTGAGACGTCGGACTTTTCTCGAAAACTATTGACCTTATTGCTCCGAAAACACGCTACAACACACAGCTATAGCATAACAGATCAGCGGCGACCGTGATGGATGCACCAGGATAGGACTACAGTTGAATTCAGTTAGGAGAGTTGGCATTACGTTGCCTCGGGAGGCAGAGACATAAAAAGGCCGGCCTCGCTTTCTAGCGAGGCCGGCGGTGAATCGAAGGCGGAGACGCTTACAGCCCCAGGGACTCGGGGATGGCGGGATCTAGGTCTTCAAACTGCGCCAGCCAGGCACGCCGATCCTCCCGCAACAACTTGGTCACCGTCTCGTACTCCTTTGCAGTGTAGTAACGGCGCGGATCGAGGCGCTGATTGTAGTCGGGAATGCCCTCAACCTCCACAGCCACCGCGTAACCCCAGTCGGGGTCCTGCGTCCAGCGGATGCCGCCCCTGGCGATCTGTTTGATCAGCTCGGTGGAGTCCAGCACCCCAATCTTGGCGCCGACCGGACGGCCTTCCGCGTCGGTGCGCTCTTGACGATCCACGCCCCGCGTACCGATCCGGCCCGTGTTGAGCAGGAAGACCTGCGCGTCGGGATTGGCTCGCAGGAGCTCCAGGAAGATGTTGCCCTCTTCCGCCCGCGAACCGATGATAAAGGGATTGGTCCCCACGCTGTGCACCGGCTGCCCCGCCTTGGCGGGATCACCGGCGGCCGTCTCGATGGACTCGCCCAGCATAAAGAAGGCCGCACCCTGCTCCGGCGTCAACTTCGCCACCGGCGGGACGATGTCCTCACGCCGGGTGATGAAGACGATGATGTCGGCGCGCGGCAGATCAATGGAGTCGTCGGTGTAGTCCATATCTTCGCGGAAGACGATGGCCCGCCCGTTTTTCCCCAGCGTGTAGTTGAGGAAGTCCAGGTCGCCCTCCGGCGTCACCCAGACGTTCTCCAGCATCGCACGCGGCGCCGTCGTCGCTCCATAGAGTAGCGGCTGGCTCGCCTGCTGCAGCTCCTCAGTCTTGATGAAGAAATTATCCTCGGTGCCGTAGCAGCTGGCGTCGGGCTGCATCATGATCACGTCATCCTGCCGAATGGCGACGCCCTCGGCCTCTCCTTCCAGGAAGTGGTGGTGACAGGTGAGCGTCGTCTTGCCGGTGCCGCTGAGCCCGAAGAAGATGGCGCCCTTTTCCACCAGGACCTCGTCCACGTCGCGCACGCGTATCACCTTCGAGCCCGCGTGCAGGCCCAGACCGCCGTGCTGCTTGGTCCAGTACATCGCCAGGCGCAAGAAAGACTTCTTCACCTCGCCCATGTAGTCGCTTCCCAGGGCGTAGGTGGTGTAGGTGGTGGGATCGACCAGGATGCGCCGCTCCATGACCTTGTCGCGCCACTTGGGGAGCATCACCGTGGTCAGATCGGCGCGCTCGCGCTGGGCGAGCTCCTCTGGCGCGTCGAAGAGCGACTGACCCCACATATAGGCCAGGCGTGCGTGCTCGACGGGCACGTAGAAACGACAGTGCAGCCGGAAGTCGGGATGGTCGCCCAGGACGCGATCGAGGCGAATGAGGCGCAGGGTGCCCAGCGTGGCCTGCGCCTCCGTGAGCCACCGGCGCTGTTCGGGATCGGGCGCGTCGAAGATAATGTCGGTGAATTTGGCGGAGCGGCTGCGGATGCGGGTGACGTAGCGGGCGGAACCGTACGTCGTGGTGGTTTCCTCGACGCTGGCCCAGGCACGCAGTTGTTCCCAGGACGGATTTTTTAGCATCTCACGAGCTTTAATCGGACGTGCAAACAGTTCTGACATAAAACTTCCTCCAATACGGTCTACAGACCAGAAAATGCGTACTTCAGGCTCAAGGGCTGCGGCTCTTTGCACCGCAGCCATCCGGTGACTCTACTAAAAGAAGGTCGATCTAACCACAGAGCACAGAGGACACAGAGAAAACAAGAGGTTACGTAAATAAAACTAACTCAAGACGCTTATTTCGTGAATTCTTCTCAATGCTCTTTTAATGTTTACCTCGGTGTTCTGTATGTCTCAGTGGTTTAGACATTTTTTTCAGTAGAGTCGTTTGGTTGAGTATGAAAAATAGTTAAGTAGCGAACAAGAGATCAACTCGCCAGGGTGTGCACGACGTCCGCCAGGCGACTCACGCCTGTGGTGATCTCCTCCGGCGTCAAGGCGCAGAAAGGCAGCCGCACAAAGTGCTCGCCGCCGCCGTTGGCGAAGAAGCCGCGTCCGTCGCTCAACAGCAGGCCGACGGTGCGCGCGTGCTCCCGCAGCGTGGCGATCTCGACGTCGCACGTCAGCGTCAGACCCACGAAGAAGCCGCCCGCCGGACGACGCCAGACGGCCAGCTCGCCCATGCGGGCATCCAGCGCAGCGAGCGTCGCGTCGAGGCGCGGCTCGTAGAGCGCCTTCAAACGCGGCAGCTGCTCGTCGAGCCAGCCGCGACGCACGAACTCGTGGACCATCGCCTGGGTGACGTAGCTGGTGTTGATGTACGTATCCTCCGCCATCTTCGCCAGGGGCGCCACCAGCGGCTCCGGCGTGATGACGTAACCCACCCGCAACCCGGGACTGATCAACTTACTAAACGACGACATCTGCAGCACGCACTCGGGCGCCAGGTCAAAGAGCGCGGGAACGTCCGCGCCACGATAGCGCAACTTGCGGTAGGGCACGTCCTCGATGAGCCAGAAGTCATACACGCGGGCCAGTTCGACCAGCCGCTGGCGTTTCTCCCGGCTCATGACGGTCCCGCTGGGGTTCTGGAAGTCGGGGATGACGTAGCAGAAGACGGGGCGGGCGCCATGTTCAAGCCGTTCGGTCATCGCGTCGACGTCCAGGCCGTCGCGCTCCAGCGGGAAGCCCTGCACCTCGGCGCCCGCGCGCCACAGCACGGTGAGCGTGCGATCGTAGGTGGGCTCCTCGGTATAGACTAGATCCCCCGGCTTGATCAGCAGCCGGGCGCAGAGATCCTGCAGTTGCAACGAGCCCTGTCCGATAATCACCCGGTCCGCAGCAACGCCATGTTCCGCGGCCAGCAGCTGCCGCAAGGGCGGAAAGCCGCCCGCCTTGCCGTACTGTAGCACCACGTCGCCGTGTGCTTCCAGTATCGCGCAGGCACACGCCGAAAGACGGTCCGTCGGAAAGCTCTCGGTCGGCGGCACCCCGCGCGTCAATTTGATCAATGGTTCAGACATTGTGTATATATCTCCTCTAAAAACTGGCTGAAAGTTACAAATTGCGAGCTGAGCGTTAGCCCGCAATCCTGGTAAGACTATTCCCTAAGAACATATTTATCTCAACCAGACCTCCGAGGTCTAAGAATCGATCTTCCAACTGAGAAACAGTTGGTTGAGAACAGTACATCAACTCAAAACGCCCTTACCAAGACCTCAGGTCTTCTACCCTACAATTTTCAAATGGCTTCTAACATATAGGATACCCGTGTCCGGCGCCCGTTTCAGTCGTCCGTCTTGGACGCCCCCTTGAGGCCGCTGCTCGTCAGCGGCACGACGATCACGTCGCTGGGTTCTGTCATGGCAAAGAGCTGCGGCAGCGCGGCGACGACGGCGGCGCTGGTCGGCTCCACGTAGAAGCCCTGGTGCGCGAACGCGCGCTGTCCCTCAAGGATGGCGTCCTCTTCCACCGTGAGACAGACGCCGTCCGTCTCCCGCACGGCCTGCAGGATGCGCTGCCCCCGCACGGGTTGGGCGATCGCCATGCCCTCGGCAACGCTGTGGGTCGTCACCTCCACGCCGGGGATGGTCTCCAAATCGTTCTCCAGCGCGTGCGCCAGCGGCGCCAGCACCTGCGGCTGGACGGCGGCGAGACGCGGCAGACGGTCGATCAGGCCGGCGTCACGCAGACGTTGAAAGCCCAGCCAGACGCCGAGCAGGTGCACGCCCTGCCCCACGGGCACGACGTACCAATCGGGCACGCGGCGACCCAGCTGCTCCCACGTCTCCCAAGCCACCGTCTGCTGGCCCAGCAAAAACCCGGGATGATAGGCGTGGGAGGCGAGCGTGATCCCC
>CAZCPK010000167.1:0-8407 GCA_964500755.1 uncultured Anaerolineales bacterium | reverse complement strand
CACGTTCTGCGACATTGGCGCGGGTCTTCGCTGACCACTCGCTTCGAAATCCCTGCATGCTCGGTAGAGTGCCGGGGCTCCGGACCTGCTTAAAATCCAGCTCCGCCGTTCGCGAGTATCCTCCTATTTTCCTATTGTTCATTTTTCCAAGTCATGATAGAATTGAAAAAAATCTGGCACCGTTCCATATATCATTAGCAAATTCATTCATCAGGCGGCGGCATTGGATCGAAGCTTCTCACGTGGATATATCCTCACCAGTGCCGCTAGTCTGTAAAGGAGGAACGATGAAACGGTCAACGGCTGGTCAGGGGTTGGTGGAATACGCGCTTATCCTCGTCCTCATCGCGGTGGTCATCATTGTAATTCTCACCTTGTTGGGTACCCAGGTCAACATGGTCTTCGCGCGGATTCTGCTGCAGCTGGAGCATCCGGGGAATTATAGCGGGGATCCGGTGACGGTGAGCAATATCAGTGCCAATGCAGACACTGATTGTCTGATGGGGACGTGTAATATTACCTCATCAGCCAACGTATCCCTGAGTGGGGCTACCGGCTCGCCCGAGGTCTGCGTGCGCTTCAGTGACAGCAACGGTGGAGGGGGCGTGACCTGTGGTTCGCCTCCCGAACTAACTTACAAGGGTGGGGCTTCTGGTACGGTCTCAGCGTGTGTAATTGCCGTCGAGGATCATAGCCTGAGCGGCGGTCCCTATTGTGCTTCCGCTTCCTATTAGAAGCACGTTTTAACCTTCACGATAAGTTTCCGTGGTAGAAGTAGGGGCGGCTTGGGTTATATCCCTGGACTTAAAATTAGCCCGCTCATCTTTTTGGAGACTTGCTAGATTTAGGGTCGTTTAGCTGCCGAATGCGCTAAGAGTGCAGTGGTAAATCGGTCGTCCGGAGGGAACCTATAAAACTTAAGGCTGCTCTCTTTTTTACTAAATTTCCCTCTTTTGTTGTAGGGGCAGGTTTGGGTTGTCTCTCTGGTGCTGTCATGAAAGGGATATTCCTGATTATTGCCTATCATTTAAATTACAGTATTAGAACGCAGCCAGGTGCGACGCACCTTCGAATGCTTGAAAATAGCCATCTCGTGCATGCTGGCATGGGTTTTTAGGCAACATAATCAAATAATCGCAGGTGCGTTGCACCTTATACCGTAATTTCAGGCCTATAATAGCTGATTATCGTGTTTTGCAGGAGCTTGAGGAGATATTATGATGAAGATGCTGCAGAAAAATGTTGCGCGCTCGTTGAGCAACTCTCAGTTGTTCAATAGAAAAGGCGCCCGGATCGTAGGATCTCTGTTGCTCTCCCTGGGGGCGCTGTTTCTATTGTTAGGCAACCCTCTTATCCTGCGTGCTGCGGATAACGTGTGGTACGTGGCGCCTGCGGGTGCCGACGCTTCCGGTTGTGGGACGTTAGCTGCACCTTGTCGCACCTTGCAATACGCGGTAGATCAAGCCTCGGCCGGTGGTGAGCTCCGGGTGGCTTCCGGTGTCTATACCAGCACCGCGATGCGGGTGGTCAGGATTCCCAAGGACCTTACGTTACGGGGCGGTTATACCGTCACCAATTGGCTGGTTCCCGATCCCGCGATAAATCATACAATCATAGATGGAGAGGGCGCCCGGCGCGGCGTACTTGTTGACTCTGGAGCAGACGTGATTATTGCCGGATTTCACGTGCGGAACGGATATTTAGATGGTATGAGTGAGGCCGGCGCCGGCATTTATAACCAACGTGGGACCTTAGCGGTAGAGAATTGTGTAATTTATGCCAACGAGACCGAGAGCATCGAAAGCAGTGCGATTAACGCGGGCGGCGGTGTCGCCAGTGGCGACGACGCAGCTAACTCTATTATCCTGCGGCACAATGAAATTTATAACAATTCTGCCTCTTTCGCTGGCGGCGGCGTGGTGGTGCGCAACGGTGAGGCGCTGCTGGAATATAATCGCATTTATAGTAATACCGCAGATTATGGAGCCGGCTTTCTGCTTGGAAAGGGCAGCGCAGTTTTAAATAATAACCTCATTTACGAGAATACTGGTTCACAGGGTGGCGGTGCAGCGACGAGCGATGAGGCTGAGGCGCTTTCTCTGGCGCACAATGTTCTCTACGGTAACGACGCTGTTGTTAACGCAGGCGGACTTTTTGTCAGAGGTGGCGCCGTGAGTGTCACTAACACGCTCCTCGTCAACAATACGGCTCCCGCATCGCCGACCAGTAATCGGGGCGGGATCGTGGTGGTGGATGGGAGCCTCACCGTGGACGCCACTGATTTTCATAACAATACGCCCGCTCATGCTCAATCCGAGCTCGATGCCTGGGGCACGGACAATCACCCCTTCGATCCCGACTTCGTGGATCCCAACACCGGCGACTTTCGCCTCTCCGCCGGCTCCCCCGCCATCGACAGCGGCGTCGACCTTCCCGACGTCACCACCGATTTCTTCGGGTACGGACGGCCCTTCGGCGGCAGCTGGGATCGCGGCGCGCACGAATACACCGCGCCCAGTGATTGTTACGCTCGTGTTGCGAACGGGCAGGTTTATACCGACGTGCAGGAGGCCATGGACGCTGCCGCGGTAGAAGAACAGGTGCAGATTGCCGGGTACTGTCGGGAGATAGTACTGATCACACAGAGTTTGCAGTTATCGGGTGGTTATACTGTCACCGATTGGAGTGAAGCTGCCTACTACCCCACCGTCCTTGACGGGGACGGCGACGGACCGGTCATCCATTTGGTGGGGGCCGGGAATGAGATCTCCGTCGAGAATTTACACATTACCGGTGGCGCGGCGGGGTACGGCGCCGGCGTCTACATCGATGACGAGGTGCTGGCGTATCTTCGCAACAACGTTATCCATGGAAACACGTCCGCGAACCAGGGTGGGGGACTCTTCAACCTGGGAGAGACGGCGGCGCAGCACAACGCTTTCTACAATAATACGGCGACATCGGGTGGCGGCGGTAGCTACAACGCCCGCGGTACGCTGCTTTTTTCGAACAACATTGTGGTCTCCAACTTTGGGAGCGGTCTTAGTTCTTCGGCGTCGGCAGTTGAGATGCTTGCCTACAATAACTTTTACGATAATGCTCCTGAAGATTACGGCACAAATGTCACTCCTGGGGAGACCGATCTTTCCTTGCCTCCCGACTTTGTGGATCCCGATGGAGGAGATTTTCACCTGGACGTGACCTCGCTGCTGATTAACGCTGCGGATCCTGACTCGACGTTGACATACGACTTCGAAGCCCACGCTCGCCCCCAGGGGCCTGTATCCGACGTCGGTCCCGATGAGGTCATGGAGTATGCCGCCGTTCTATTGCAATCCGCACCGGACGTTGTGGAAAGCGACGTTGAACTGCTACGTGGGGAACGGATTACCTTCACCCACGCGCTGACCAACACGGGACAGACGGTTACCCTTCAGGACACCTTCGACGTTGAAATCACGAACCCGGATGGCTGGGCGTATGAAAGCGTCCCCACGGATCTGCAGGGCCTGGTGCTAAACAGCGGCGAGCGGTTGGACTTCACCGTCGTGGTGACGGTGCCCCATGATGTGCCCACCGGATTTTACAATGAGACGCTCATCACCGCGACCTCCCGCACCAACGCCGGCGCCTACGACGTGGTGCGAGACGTCGTCGCGAATCCTGGGTTGCTCTTCGCGCCGTCCCACGACGGCAGTCTCGATCCTGGTACCACGATCACCTATACTCACACGTTAACCAACGTGGGGCCGGCAGCGCAGATTGCTCTTGACACCGATTCCTCCCTCGGCTGGGGAAACCTGATCTCCCCGGATTTTCCCCTCTACCTGGAGCATAACGAGGCGATCCCTGTGCTGGTGCGCGTTGAGGTGCCGGGCACGGCGCCGGCTTCGCTCGCGGACATCACGACGCTGACGGCTTCGCTGGTAACGTATCCTGAGATTACCGCACAGGTCACCGATACCACCACCGCTAAGGCCATCGCCGGGGATCGCTACGTCGCACCTAGCGGGGATAATGACATGAATAACTGCAGCGATCCCACCGCTCCTTGTGTGGGTATCAATCACGCCGTGGGGCAGGCGGCGGGTGGCGATACCGTCAAGATCGCTCAGGGGAGCTATACGAGTGGCAATATTATCCTTGGGAACTCCATAACTATTGAGGGGGGCTATACCTTCACCGGGGAAGAGTTCACCCCCCCGGAGGGGGAGCCTGATCCTTTGGATACCGTCATCGATTTCGGTGGCGACTTCAACATTCGAATTCAAAGCTCTGCTCAACCTCAGTTGGAGGGCTTCACGTTGCGAAACGCTCATACCGGCGGTAATGGTGGGGCGCTCCATCTGGAGTCTGCGGCCTCACCAATCTTACGCCATCTGATTATCGCGGAGGCGCTAGCCGGGGGGAACGGCGGCGCTATTTACGTCAATAGTGGCTCGCCCATCCTGGAAAATGTGATTATCTCCGCTACTCAGGCCGCCTCGGGAGGGGCCATCTACAACGCCGCTGGTGCCGTCCGGGCCGATCGTCTCTATATAGTGCGTGCGTCCGCTCAATCTGAACACGGTGGAGCGCTATATAATGGCGGTACGTTGGAGCTCACCAATAGCGTGCTCGTGAGCAACACGGCAGCTCTTGAAGGGGGCGGCTTCTACAATAATGGCGTCGCTGACCTGATCCATAATACGTTCTACGGCAACGTAGCAAATGCCGGGGGGGGCGTTTATAACGCGGCGGGAAGTACCGCTTTTACGCTCCGCAGTAACATCGTGGTCTCTAATAGCGCGGCGACCGGGAGCGGCGTCTACCACGCAGGCAGTGGGTTTGTCGACCACGATTACAATAACGTCTGGGGAAATCAGCCCCTTGATTCCCAGAGTAACTTACCGGTGGCTCCCCACGATATCGCTGCTGATCCCCTTTTCGTCAATACGTCCGGTGGTGATTTCCACCTCACGGTGGATTCTCCCTGTCTGGACGCCGCCGATCCCGAATCTCCCCTGGCCCAGGACTTTGACGGTGATCCCCGTCCGGCTCATCAGGGCTTTGACATCGGCGCCGACGAACTGGGCGGTTGCTTTGCCCGGGTGGTGACACCGGATACGGGGGTGGCGCTCGGTCCCATTTACAACAGTGTGCAGGAGGCGGTGGACGCCGCGCCGCCTGCCTATGTGGTGCAAGTCTCCGGTATCTGTCTGGGCGTAAACCCTCGGGACGTGGATGGAAACGTGCTACACCAGACAGTCTTCATCAGCAAGAGCCTGACGCTCCAGGGCGGATATCCCAGTGATTTCCAGCTGGAGGAGGGTGAAAAACCGTACGAGACGATCCTCGACGCTCGAGCGCTGGGTCGCGTGCTGGTGGCGCATACCATGTCGTCAGAGACCGTGCGCGTCTCCCGTCTGACGCTGCGCAGAGGATTGACCGACGGTAGCGGCGGTGCGGTCCGTAATCGGGAGGGCGAGCTGCATCTGACGGACGTCGTCGTTTCCGAGAGCGAGGCGCTGTACGGTGGTGGCGTCGCCAACAACGACGGGATCCTCACGTTGGGCGCTGTGGAGGTATTGAGCAACACGGCTGTGCGTGGCGGTGGCGTCTATAACCTGGCGTCGACAGAGATCTTCAGCCAGACGCTCTTTCGCGCTAACGAAGCGACGACGGCGGGTGGGGCGCTCTACAATCTCAACGCTAGCCTGGACGTTGATGCTGCGACGCTGTTCGGTAACCAGGCGCCCGCGGGTGGCGGAGTGTACAATGCCGCCGGGGGCGATTTGCGGTTGGTCAACACAATTGTCGCCAGTAACACCGCGACCCTCGACGGCGGAGGCCTCTATAACAAAGCCGATACGCTGGAGGTGCGCCACGATACGTTCTACGCCAACGTGGCGACTGGACAGGGTGGCGGCATCTATCACGATAGCGCGAGTACCCAACCCCTGGTTAATAGCACTCTGCTGATAAGCAATACGGCGGATACAGGAGGAGCCCTCTATGTGGCCCAGGACCCTCCGAGTTTCGATTACAATAGCCTCTTCGGTAACACCCCGTCACCCTATGGGGGGACGACACCGTCAGGAACCGGGAACTTGCCCTATAATCCCGATTTCCTCTCCTTTGACCCGGCGGCGTCCCAGTATCTACGTCTCCCCTCTGGCTCGCCTGTGGAAGATCAAGCTGATCCTGACAGCCCCCTTATCACCGACATTGACGGGGGGCCGCGTCCCTCCAACCGCAACTTCGACATCGGGGCGGATGAGGTGGGGGATTGTTACGTACGTATCAATGGGGAATTACCCACCTACGGCAGCGTTCAGCGGGCGGCGGATGACGCGCCGTCGGACGCCGTGCTCTTTGTCGCCGGGACGTGCGTGGGGGTCAACGAGCGGGAGGGCCGGGAACAGACGCTCTTCCTGGACAAGTCGTTGGGCGTGCAGGGTGGGTACACCGTCACCAACTGGCTCAATGCTGAGCCGGAGGTCAACACGACGGTGCTGGATGCCCAGGGAGCAGGGCGGGTCATTTACCTCTCCGGTTCCCCGGTGGTGACCATGACCGGCTTGCATCTGCGCGGCGGCAGCGCCGACGAAGGCGGCGGTCTCTTCCTGGCGGGTGGCGTCTTCACCCTCACTCAGAGCCACGTTTACAGCAACACGGCGAATGACGGTGCCGCGTTCTATAACGCCGGCGCGCAGGCGTTGTTGGATGGTAACCTCGTCTACACCAATACGGCGGAGAATGCCGCCGGAGCTTTCTACAGCGCCGGCGGGAGTTCCGTGTTGCAGAACAACATGCTCTATGGAAACAGCGCCTATCGCGGCGGCGGCGTTTATCAGGGGGGGACAGCAGACCTCCTGCTCTTGAACAATACGCTCTACAAGAACAGTGCAGCGCAAGGTGCTGGCTTCTACACGGTCAACCATCAGCCGGTCGTGCGTAACACCATCTTCGCCACCAACACCGCGGGCTTGGGGCACGCCGTCTATAGCGAAATGTCCAACTATACTCAGCTTTTTTACAACAACGTATATCCGCCGAGTGGTGCGTACCGTAACGCTTTTGGTGAGAATGACCTGCAGCGGGTCCCCGGTTTCGTCAACGCGGCGGCACATAACTTCCGTCTGCGCGATAACTCGCCGCTGCTCGATCGCGGCGATCCCAACACCGATTTGCTTCACGACTTTGAGGGGGACCTGCGCCCGGCGGATCAGGGCTTCGACATCGGCGCCGACGAGCGGCAAGGCTGTTGGGCCCGCATCGTGCGCGGCAGCGACGAGGATGAAGAGATCTTTGGTCCTTACGCCAATCCCCAGCTCGCTATCGACCGCAGTGAACCGGGTGACGTAGTCCAGGTCACCGTGGGAACGTGTCAAGGTGTCCATGCTTATGGGCCTGATTCCCTGCAACAGACCGTTCACCTGACCGGAGCGCTGACGCTGAGAGGCGGCTATTCCCGGGATTTTGAGAGCTTGAATAACGCCAATATAGCGTACCCCGATCCGGATGGGCGCCTTACAATCTTCAACGCCCAGGGAAAGGGGCGATCGTTGCTCATCACCGACACGACGGGGCTGACCGTGACGGTAGAGCAGGTGGTGCTCACGGGCGGCAATCCGACGGGGCTGGGGGGTGGTCCAACCGGGGAGGATGCCGGCGGTGGCGTATATGTCTGGGATGGAAATATCTTCTTCTCTCGCGTGGACGCCTATGCCAATGTGGCGACGTTGGGCGGCGGTTATTTCAACGCTCACGCGGTGCTTAATGCTCAGAACATCTGGTTGGCTGACAATCAAAGCACGCATGGTGGTGCGCTCTATAACGATGCAGGCGAGCTGAGGGTCGAGGGCAATAGCCGTTTTTTCAACAACCAGGCAGAGGAAGACGGTGGCGTACTCTATAACCGTGAAGGCTCTCTCGAGTTTGTCAACAACAAGACGCGAGAAATTCGCTGGAATCAGGCCGCTCGAGGTGGGGTGCTCTTCAACGCCGCGGAGGCCCAAAGCCTTTGCACCGATAATGAATTCGAGGAAAATCTCGCTCAACAGGGCGGCGTCTTCTACAATGATGGTGGTGTTCTGCATTTGGAACGCAACACCGCTTTTGCCAACGTCGCTGAAAGCGACGGCGGCGTCCTTTACGCAACGGGTGAAACCTATCTGGATTACGGCAACCGCTTCTACGATAACGAGGCAACGCGGGGCGGCGCCATTCACGGCGCGGGCAGTGGCCTTGAGATCTACAATACGCTAATTTACGCCAACTCCGCTTCTCAGAACGGCGCCGGTCTTTACCTGACCGAGAGTGGGGAGCCTCAGGTTATTCACAACACGTTCTATGAAAACGAGGCGCAGGGGAACGGCGGCGCTATCCATATCGCCAGCGGCGCGCCATTGATCAAGAACAATAT
>CAZCPK010000166.1:0-8410 GCA_964500755.1 uncultured Anaerolineales bacterium | reverse complement strand
CACGACCATGCTCAGCACGCGCCGTTTGCGCCAGCCCAGCGCCCGCAGCACGCCGATCTCCCGCGTGCGCTCGAAGACGCTCATCACCATGGTGTTGGTCATCCCCAGACCGCCCACTACCAGCGCCATCACGGAGATGCCCCAGGTGCTGGCCCGCAGCGCCTCGATGTCCGAGAGATCCTCGGTGAATTCGCTGGCCTGGGAGACGTTGACCTGCGCAAATTGCTGCTCGATCTGTTGGATGACGGCCTGCGCCTCCGGGGGATTCTCCAGCCAGACCGAGAAGAAACTCACTTTGTTCGGCTGTCCGAAGAGCTTCTGCGCGTCGCGCAGCGAGATGACGCCGCCGCCGTCCTGGAATGTGACGCCGGTCTCGTAGATGCCGACGACCTTGTACAGGCTCTCGAAGAGACGCAGCGTGTCGCCAACGTCCTTGTTCAGGTTCTTCGCCGCGACCCGACCCAACATAATCTGGCGCGGTCCCTGGAGCGGCTCTCCCTCCACGACGGCGAACTCGCGGATGGCAAGGCCGCGCGGCTGGTAACCGAAGACGATAAAGAACGGCAGGTCGGCCAGGTTCGTGTAGCCGGTCAGGAAGCCCTCGGCCGCGCGGACGCCTGGCAGGGTGCTGATCTGCCGCACGACGTTCTGATCGATCTTGCTCAGGTCGACGGAGGCGTCGGCCTCGCTCGCCACGAGGTGGGCGCCCACGCCGCCGGCCATGCCGGTGAACTGCTCGACTATACCGTCGCCCATGGCGCCGAGCAGCAGGATGGCCATGATGGCGACGCTGATGCCGATGATGGTCAAGAGCGTACGGACGGGCTGGCGCAGCACGTTGCGGAGCGCGGCCAAGCGCACGTGCTTGGTGACCTGGGTGCGTCCGCTGCCGTCGTAGCGCATGGCCTCCGCCGGCAGGAGTTGCGCGGCCTGCCACGCCGGTAGCGCGCCGCCCACGAGTCCCAGTCCCAGCGCCACGCCGATACCCTGGATAAAGAGCGTGGGAGGATAGCTCTCGGGCAGGAAGGTGCTGACTCCCGGCACGTTGGCCACCAACTCCACTCCCAGCACGCCGAGCGCCGAGCCGACGACGCCGCCCAGCAGACTTAGGCCCAGGGACTCCCCCAGCACCATCAGTAGCACGCGCACCGGACGCCAGCCCACGGCTCGCAGCACGCCGAACTCCCGCGTGCGTTCGAAGACACTCATCAGGACGGTGTTCATCACCCCCACGCCGCCGATGACGATGGCGATCAACGAGACTCCCCAGCTGAAGCCCTCCATGTACTTGAGCATCTCCTGATTCTCGGTGAAGCTGGCGGAGCCCGTCGCCGTGACGTCTCCAAAGCGCTGTTCAATGCGTGCTTTCAACCGTTCGACGTCGGCGTCCGGACGCACCTTTAGCAAAAAACTGTTGACCTGATTCGGTTTGCCGCTCAGCGTCTGCGCGTCCTCCAGCAGGATGACCGCTGCGCCGTCCTCGATGGGCTTACCGGTCTCGTAGATGCCGACGATGCGGAAGGCGCTCTCGTAGAGGTGCAAGGTGTCGCCCACCTGCTTGTCTAGATCATTGGCTGCGGATTTCCCCAGGATCATGGGTTTGCCGTAGCGCGTGGCCTGCCGCGCGAGCGGTTCCCCTGTCGTAATCTTGAAGTGCTCGATGGCAAAGCCCTCCGGGTCGTAGCCGTAGACGATGAAATAAGAGACGTCCTCGGTCGCCGCCCAGGTATAGATCATGCCCGCGCTCTCGGTGACCCCGGAGAGTCCCTTCAGTTGCGGCTCAATTTCCTGATCGATGGTGCTGAAGACGATATCCAGTGCGTCCTCCTGGACCACCAGGAGATCCGCGCCGCTGCCTCCGGCGATGTCACTGTATCCCGACGTGAGGCCGTGGGCCAGGGCGCCCAGGGCGACGACGGCGGCGACGCCCACGGCGATGCCGAAGGTGGTCAGGAGCGTGCGGACCTTGCGGCGTAAAAGATTCTTGAAGATCATGACGTTGATCGCGCCGCCGCTAGGGCCGCGTGATCTCCAGGTCGACGAAGGCCGTCATGCCCCAGCGGATGTCGTCGTCCAGCTCCTCGACCTCGACGATCACGGTGTAGTTGACGCCGGCCTGTTCGGGCTCCGCCATGGGCGAGATGCGGGCGACGCGCCCGGTGTAGGTGCGATCTGGGTAGGCGTCGAAGGTGACGGTGGTCTCCTGGCCTACGCTGATGCGCGCCACGTCGACCTCGTCGAGGTCCGTCGTCTCCACCCGCAGCGTGGTCAGATCGCCCAGGGTGATCAGCGGTTGACCCGGCGTGACGAATTCTCCCTCCTCGAAATGGACCATGCCGATGGTCCCGGTGAACGGGGCCTCGATGGACGTCCGATCGAGGGCGAGCTGGGCCTGTTGCAGCGTTACCTCGGCGGCCTCGACCTGTCGTTGCGCCACGTTGATCTGCTCCTCGCGCGCGCCGGCCTTGACCAGCGCCAGCTGCGCTTCTGCCTGGGCCACCTGCGCCCGCGCCTGCCGAACGTCGGCGGGGGACGGCTCCTCGACCAGATCTTGATAGCGCGCTTGGGCAGCTTCGTAGGCGTTGGTCGCTTGCTGCAGCCGCAGTGACTCGGGACGCAGCGCGATGTCGGGCAGCCATTTGATGGGGTCGTAGGCGGCCTGCGCCTGTTTCAGCTCGGCGTGCGCGTTTTCCATCTCTCGGCGGGCGGCGATAATCTGCTGGTCGTCGACGCCCGCCAGGACCTTTTGTAGGCTGGCCTCGGCGGCCTCCAGTGCCGCTTCTGCCTTGGCGATCTCTTCTGCGCGGGGTTCCGCCTGGAGCTGATCGAGCTGGGCCTGCGCCTGATCCAGCCCGGCCTGCGCCTGGGCGACGTTCAGCTGCGCCTCTGCGTCGTCCAGGCGCACCAGCAGGGCTCCTTGCTCCACCGTGTCGGTCACCTCGACCGGAATCTCCGCGATGACGCCGCCGCGTCGCGTGCTCACGGTCGCCATGACCCGGGGCACGACCTCGCCGGTGACGGAGACCAGCGGTTGATACTCCTCCACGGCCTCCGGGGTGGGGGTCTCCGCCTCACCGCCGCAGGCCGACAGCACGAAGAGCCCCAGCATCAGCATCCATGTAAAGCGTCTTAATTTCATGCGATTACTCCTGTGAGGTGAGTTCTGGTGATTTCAAGGCGTGGAGCACGTTGTTGAGCGCGTGTTCCACGAGATCGGCCCAGTGGTCTTTCTCGATAAAGAGGACCTGCAATTGTTGAATGCCTTCGCTCAGGGCCATCAACTCCCAGACGACCTTATCGACGTTGACGTCTCTTAGTTCGCCCCGCTCGATTCCCTGTTCGATTAAGGTTGCGAGCACGTCGTAGATCTCCTCGAAGTAGGGCTGAATTTGCTCTCGCATCTCCGGCTTGCGCAGCGCCCAGCCGAGGATCTCGTAGGAGACCGGCATAAAGGGGGCCAGTTTCTCATTGTAGTCCAACATGGTGTGTCCGATGGTGAGCAAGCGCTCTGTGACGGTTCCTTCGCTCTCGGGGAGTTGGTGGAGTGCCTGGGTGTACTCCTCAAAGAGATGTTCGAGTAATCTTATAATCAGCGCTTCCTTGCTGTCAAAGTACCAATAGAGCGTGCCCTTGCTGAGTTCGGCCTCCTGGGCGATGTCGCTCATCTTGGCTCCATGCAGGCCCGCTTGCGTGAAGACGATCATGGCGGCGTCGAGAATCTGCTGCTTGCGTTCTGCACTTACGTCGGGTCGTGGCGTCATATAGGCTCCTTAATTGACTGACCGGTCAGTCAATTAAGATTATAACCGTGAGCGTGAAGCCTGTCAAGGGGATCGTCTTTCTTGCCGCAGAGCACGCTAAGCGCACAAAGAAAAGCGGAGTTGCATGTCTCCTATCTGGCTATCCATCACTTCGCTATCCTGTGACCTTCAGGGTTCGCCAAAATGATGGATAGCTAGATCTTCTGTCAGCATCTAATCGGGTGCAACCTCATACCGAAATTACAGTTATCTCTGTGCTCTCCGGGGGCTCTGTGGTGAAATGGGGTAATTACCCAGGACGTGGGAATGAAGTTGTGAGACAGAAAGCGGACACTGGCGGAACGACGGTTTTCGCCGATAATGTGGCTTCTAGCGAGCTTATCGGAGGTGACGAGATGCTCAATCTGTGGCGCCGACGTCGGCGTTCTGGTGGACTTTCGACGCTGTTGGTGATCTTGGGGATCTTCAGCTGTATCACCGCCACGACCCTCTCGGTGATCGGCGCCCCGCTAGCGTGGTGGCGAGCGCGGGAGGTGGCGAGCTATCCTCAGCCGCAGCCGTCGGAATTGGGTACAATCGCCGCCGGGACGCCGGTGTTGCTTGCCGCTCGGCTGCCCGTCGACGGGGCGGTGGGCGCGCACGGGTTGGCGCTTTACAAGGTGGAGGTCTTCAGGGACGCGCAGGAGGATACGGACACGGCAGCCGGATGGCGCCTTGAGACGCCGCCGCCCGCGCGAGTTCCGTTGTTACTCGCGGACGACCGCAGGATTACGGCGCAATTACCTGAGAACATTGCTCTCACCAATGCCGAGACCTTTGAATCTGAGGAGCGGAAGGTGCGGACCATCGGCTATCTGCCGGGGCAGGCCCTGACGGTGGAGGGGACGTGGGAGGGTAGGGACCTGATCACCGCCACCTCCCTCTACGCCGGCACACCCGAAGCTTACGTTGAATATCGTCGGAATCAGCCGGGGATCAGTCTGCTGGGGGCGGGTTTCTGCGGCAGTGTGAGCTTGGGGCTCTTCGTCGTCGCTCTGGCGCTGCACTTGAGCGGGCACTAGCGTCCAAGAAGTAACTCAGCGCCCGAGGCGTACCGGACGCTGAGTTGATAGGAGGATGGTGAAACGGCTCTGGTCAGGGCAGTAACACCGTGTCGACGATGTGCAGTACGCCGTTTCCCGCGTCGACGTCCATGGCGATGATCTGAGCGTTGTCCACGTACGTGTCTGAATCGACCAGGGAGATCCGGGTCGCTTGCCCGTCCAGCATGCGCATCTCGGAGGCTGTCATGATGCTGCCGGAGAAGCGATTGCCCGAAGAGATGTGATGACGCAGCAAGCGGGTTAGGATGCTCACGGGGATGGTGTCGATGTTTTCCCACGTCAGTCCCAATTTGGCGAAGGCCGCGTCGGTCGGCGCCAGCAGGGTGAAGTGCGAGGTGTCCTCCAGGACGCCGTAGAGCCCCGTGAGTCCCAGACCCATGATCAGGGTGGAGAACTCTCCGATCTCATCGTTGATGTTAAGCAGGAGCGTCATAAGGGTCTTCGTCTGATGTGTATGGCGAACGGTCGGAGCGTTCATAGGCAGCGCGATAGCCATCATCATAGTGGTTGCCAGCAGCAAAGCCAGTTCTGCGACTATCATTTTATCCTCCCGATGTATTGTTGATTTTATCGCTCCCCAGACCCGCATCTCTTGCCCAGGTTTCTCAAGAAATCACCTCCTGCGTGTTGAAGTAGCTGTAGGTTGAAAGCAAGGCCGGCGTCCAACTTTCTATGCGCTTTGTCCCTAATTGGCGCAACGCACTCACAGATCTTTTATCGCGCCGAGCGGGGTAGTGCAGGTCGGACGCTTCTACCTGAAAGTGCGTTGCTGCTTTCTCGTGCTTTTTATATACGGTTTTCTTTTATATTGCTATTATAACGCTGGATGCATCTTTTGTCAAGGGGTAATTTATTCAATTTATATACAAACGGCGGATTTATCGTAACTTGTATAACTTTTGTATAGATATTGGCAGGGTGTCAGCATCTTACGTCCGTAGAGGATGAGCGCAGAACGTCGGCGCTTGTTGAACCTGTCAGCGGAGCAGATTGTCGTAGCCGTACTTGTGCAAAAGGTCGCCGGCCTGTCGGGTCCACTCGGCGATAAGGCGCGCCATGAGCGCGCGGAGCTCGTCTGCCGGATAGTCCAACGTCTGCGAGAGCGTTGTGAAGACGCGCTCTGGGTAGTCGTCGGCGGTGGGCGGACGCCAGCCGTGCTCGACTTTGAGCGCGATGGATTGCGCCCAGAAGGCCTCTGCGAACCACTGCAGATCCTCGTGGCTGATCTCGATTCCTTGAGACGCCAGGGTGCGCACCAGCAGATCATCGAGCGCTTCCCCCTTGCCGCCCTCGCTGAAGATGATGAAGGTGAAGCCGCACATGGAGAGGCTGTTGCCCAGGATGACGAAGCGCTCGCGCCGGAGCATGTTGCGGATCACCTGCCGGAAGAGCGCGTCGATCTCGGCGTCGCGCATCCCCGGGCGCAGCTCCCCCCCCACCTTGTAGATCTGCCCCGAGTAGTGACTGAAGAAGCGGGAGAAGGGCATCAGGAAGGTCCAGAGCGCATTGGCGTGTCCTGGGTTGCCCAACGTCCGCGGCCCCGACGTGAAGACCGGCAAGCCGGGATAGCGCTCGGTCAACGCCTGGGGGCCGCGCGAGAGCGCGCGCAGGGCCGGGGCATCGCTGCCCGCGCGCAGCGCCTCAACCGTCGCAGCGGCAGCGTCCAGGTCGCCCAGTCCCCGCCCGCGCAGGACGGGCGGTACGTCCGCCGCCGGGATCAGGTCGCGGTCAAGGCCCTCCAGGAGCGCGGCGATGCCTACGCCCACGTCGATAACGTCGGCGCCGAGCTGCTCGATGGGCTGCATGATCCGGCGGTCGACCTCGTCCAGCAGGGTGAGCTTGTCGCGGCGGCGATCACCCGCCGGCGTGAGGTCGAGCATGGCGTAGATGGCGTAGGTGGGCTCGAAGTCGTCCAGGAAAGCGTCTCGACCATCGGGCGCGTAGTCCGCCGGGACCCAGTGCCAGTGCCGGCAGTTGACCTGGCACCAGTGACAGCCTGTCTGGCCCACGCGGCTGGCCTTGAGGATGCGGCGGCTGCCCAACTCGGCCAGAGGGTAGCCCAGGCGCTGCGCGTTGCGGGCCGGCAGGGTAGGATCCTCGCCCTGGCCCGTGGCGTAGAGTTTGGTCACCGTGCCGCCGTCGCGCCGCGAGAAGCGGGCGCAATCGCGTTCCAGTCGGTCGCGGAGCTCGCCGTTGCGCAGGGCTCGGAAGGCGGCGGCGCGCTGACCGAGATAGTCGTCCAGCGTCAGCAGCTCGCCTTTGAGCACCAGCGCCCGCAGGAAGCGCGCGAAGACGTAGCCGGCGCCGCCCCGCCCGGCGTGGTAGAGACCGTCGACGCCCAGGTTGGCGATGGGCATGCCGTGTAGCGCCGCCTCGCCGACGGTGAGAACGCTGCCGGCGGCGCGCTGCTCGTCCAGCGCGTGCGCGAGCAGATGGTAGAACGCGGCCCGTTGCCCCGTGGGGAGCGCGTCGGGCGCCTGCCACGCGAGCGTCAAATCGGGCGCCCGCCCCGAGACGACGAGTACCGGTGCGGCGGTGCGGGCGCGGTCGTCGGGCGGACGTTCCAAGACGATGGCGTCGAGCCCGAGATTCAGCAGCTCCGCGAAGGCGCGCCCGCCCACGAAGCTGTAGTGTGGCAGGTCCGTCAGTGGCGAGACGTAGCCGACGGTGGTCTTGTTGCCCGAGAGAAACGGCAGCGGCCCCCGGGCCAGCACCAGACGCCCGGCGTCCTCCCGCAGCAGGTACTGGCAGAGCGCCTCCCCGCCGAGCAGGCCGTAGTTCTCGCGCGGATCGTGCGACAGCCGGCTCAGGCGCAGCGTCCGCAGGCGATGGCGGCGGCGCGTCGCGTCGATGATCAGCAGGCGGCGTCGATCAGCGGCGGGCATAGATGCCTCCAAGAGTACGTGCGTGGTTGGCGCTTCTCACTCTCCACCTCCCCCGCCTTCGCCTTGACCTTGTTCCTGCCGGCGACCTTTACGCGGGCGGTAGTCTGGATCGTCGCCCAGGTAGCCGCCGCTCTCCGTCGGTGCGTAGACACGGATGGCGGCCTCGCCGCCCATGGGACAATGGTACTCGCAGAGGCCGCAGCCGATGCAGAGCTCCTTCACGACCTCGGGCAGCTGCAGCGACACGGTTTCGCCCCGCGCGTTGACCGTCTCCGTCGTCGTCAGCCAGATGGCCTTGTGCTGCACCGGACAGACCTCCTCGCAGACGATGCAGGGGATGGTGTAGGTCCAGGGCAGGCAGCGGTCGCGGTCGACGCGGGCCAGGCCCATGGGCGTGTGGCGTTTTTCCTCCAGCGTCAGCTCGGGCAGGGCGCCCGTGGGACAGACCTCGCCGCAAGCTGTGCAGCTGTAGCTGCAGTAACCCAGCCGGGGGACGAGGTGGGGCGTCATGACGTTCTGCACGCCGCCGGCGAAGAGGCTGGGCTGTAGCCCTTGGGTGGGGCAGACGCGCATGCACTCGCCGCAGCGGATACAGAGCACCTCGAAGTCTGTCTCCGTGGCGCCCGGTGGGTGGATGAGATCCGCGGGCTGGCGCTCGGTG
>CAZCPK010000165.1:0-8416 GCA_964500755.1 uncultured Anaerolineales bacterium | reverse complement strand
TTCTAATAGACCGGTACGTTGCTATTCAAAAGTGTCAACCTATTTCCAAACCTTCCCTCGTCCATTAACCTAATCGTAACTTCTCCGAAACCTCATGTCCCATCATTCTATGATAAGGTAGAAATGCGTCATCCCGAGAGCTTCGGGCCGGCAATAAGCATATGATAGTGTCGTTTGGGTTTACCGCTCCCGAAGCTCTCGGGATGTTAAAATCCCCAGCGCGCAAACAGAAGGATAAAACGTCTACGTATGGAATGGTTTCTGACGACGCCCGACGATTTTTCGCTGGAGCACACCCTTGAGAACTCCAAAGGGCTCCTGCTACCTCCCTTGGCTCTGTCCTCTCCAGCCGGCACGCTGGAGCGTGTGGAGTCGCTAGCTTCCGGGCGCACGTTGCTGCTCACTGTGCGCGAAGGGCCCGCCGGCCTTTATCTGACCACGGATCAACACGTCACCGGGCCGGAGATCGAAGAACTCAGCCACAAGACGTGGCGCATGTTGCGTTTAGGGGAAAGCTTTCAACCCTTCCGCACGCTGACGGCGTCCATCCCAGAGATCCACTTCCACGACCATCCCGACGTGCGTTTCTTGCGCGGCGCGACTTTTTTTGAGGACGTGAGCAAAGCCGTGATCCTCGCTCACGCCGGACCGCACGATTCAGAGGCCGGGCGACGGCAGCTTGCCCAACTCATTGAACACGTAGGCGCCGCGCTCCCCAGCAACCCCACGCGTCACGCCTTTCCCACGCCGGCCCACATCGAGGCGCAGCGCGCTGGGGTACATACGGCCCTGCCCTCCTCTCTGGCAGAGACCCTGCTGGCGTTGAGCCACATCTTTAACGAACAGAGATTCGAAATGCGTCACCTGCAGGCGCCAAAGATACCCCTCGCTCAACTAGAGCACGCCCTACGCGCGCTTCCCGGCGTGACCCCTTGCGCCCTGGCGCTGATCATGCTGGCAGTTGGACGCTACGACTACGTGCCGGAGGACGGCAACGCCCGGCGATGTCTGGGCAAGACGTCGCCAGCCGGGCTGAAGATCTGGGCGGCGACGTGGGGGGCCTGGGGCGGCCTGCTCTACTGGCTCTGGGATGGGTCGTCCCGAGAATTACCGTCACAAAAGGAGTAAATTTTGGAATCCCTCAACTTGGACCTGGGAAAGGCGCAGGAGCATCTGGTGCAACTGCGCGAGATGATCCAACAGCAACGCGCGTCGCTGCGCAACGGCGCTCCACCCGTCGGCCTGGAACAGCAGCTGAGACGGTGGGAGCAGATATTGCGACAGGTCGAGACGGACGTCACCGGTCTCCAGCATACACGACTCTCGACGCTCTATGAGGTCAGTCAACAGCTCAACGCCTCCCTGGACTGGGAGGAGACCGTCGAGACGGTGATAGACGCCGTCATCGAGGTCACCGGCGCCGAGCGCGGCATGCTGGTGATCAAGGAAGAGGGCGAGCTGGAGATCAAAGTGACGCGCACCGCCGCAGGCACACCGTTCTCCTCCGAAGACCTGCAGTTCAGCAAGAGCGTCGTCGAGGAAGCGCTGGAGCGAGAACGCCCTCTCTTGACGAGCAACGCGCAGCTGGACCCCCGCTTCCGGAGCAGCGAGAGCGTCTTTGCCTACGGGCTGCGGTCTATCCTCTGCGCGCCCCTGATCTATCAGGGTACGCAGCTCGGCGTGCTCTATGTGGAAAATCGGGCGCAGGCCGGCATCTTCTCCTACGAGGATCTGGGAATCCTAGCGACCTTCGCCAATCAAGCCGCCGTGGCATTAGCTAACGCCCGCACCTACAATCGCGTCGACCGGGCGCTGGCCCAACGTATTCAAGAGCTGACGCTGCTCCAGGAGATGGCCCGGGATCTCAATGAAAGCCTCGACTTCGAGCGGGTGATGCAGCGCAGCCTCAGTTGGACGGTCTCCGCGGCCGACGCCAGGGCCGGGGCGCTGGGCCTGTTGGCGCGCGAAGGCGTCAGCTGGGTCGCGAAAATAGGAGAGACGGCGCCCGCTACAGACCAAATCCAGCGGGTGCTCCGCAGCCACGTACCCGACGTCAAGGGAATGGCGCTGGCGCTGCCCTTGATGCGGGAACAGCGTCCGGTGGGTGTCCTTTACTTGGAACCGAAGGACCGCCCCTTTAGCGAGGAGAAAATCCGCTTTGTCGAGCGGGTCGCCGACAACGCAGCCATCGCCGTGGAGAACGCCCGGCTCTACGAGGCGTTGCGACAAGCCAACGACACCAAGACGGAGTTCGTCTCCATGGTCTCCCACGAGCTGCGCACACCCATGACCTCTATCCGAGGCTACGCCGAGATGATGCAGAAAGGCATGGCCGGAGAGATCAGCGAGCAGCAGCAACAGTTCATCGACGCCATTCACCGCAACGTGCAGCGCATGCGCGTCCTCGTCAACGACCTACTCGATATCTCCCGCATGGAGACGGGCCGGCTCAAGCTCGAGCCGGAGCCCACGTCCCTGACGGACGGGGTCGCGGCGGCGCAGGAGACTGTCCGTGAGATGTTGGAGCGTAAGCAGCAACACTTCACCGCCACGCTGCCGGCGCACCTACCTCACGTACTGGCCGACCCGGATCGTCTGACGCAGATCCTCATCAACCTGCTGAGCAACGCGGTAAAATATACGCCGGAGGGCGGCGAGATCGTCGTCCGCGCCGTCTACGACGCGGACGACGTCCGGCGAAGTGGACAGACACCGTGCGTGCAGTGCGCCGTCCAGGACACCGGCATTGGGATCAGCCCGAAAGAGCAAGCCCAGCTCTTCACCAAATTCTTCCGCTCCGAAGATCCGGCGGTCCAAGCGGAGACAGGGACCGGCCTCGGGCTGGCGATCACCAAGAACCTGGTCGAACTCCACGGCGGCGAGCTCTGGTTCCGCAGCCAGAAAGGCGAAGGGACGACCTTCTTCTTCACGTTACCCACCGCTGAAACCGAGCAGTAGAACAAGCTGCCGTTCTCTTGTGAAAATAACCCCGTAGCCTCTTGTGCAGATCGTCAAATCGTCACCGGATGCAAAAAAATGCAACGAATCAGAAGAAATCAGGTAAAGTGATAGGTAGCCAGGTGCGCGATTTGGAAATCGCGGCTACATTCCCTCAATAATTTGTCTTATGCCCCCCTAACGTGCCATTGGCCCCCTCGAAATGCTCTGGTATACTGGAAGACAGCCAAATATACAGACCAGCATACCGGGGAAAGACCCACACATGGAGACGCTTTACCTGAATTTGGGCGAAGCCAGCGAGAGCTTGGCCCTACTACGTGAGATGATCCGTCACCAACGCGAAGCGTTGGGCAACGACGGATCGACCGAGGCGCTCAAGAAGCAGATGGCGCGTTGGGAACGTATCCTTGAACAAGTTGAGGCCAAGGCAGAGCTGACGGACAGCACGCGCTTCACCACGCTCTACGAGGTCAGCCAGCAGCTCAACGCCTCCTTGGACTGGGAAGAGACCATCGAGACCGTCATCGACGCCGTGATCAAAGTCACCGGCGCAGAACGGGGCATGCTGGTGCTGCAGGAGGGCGATGCCCTGGAAATCAAGGTGACGCGCAGCGCCGAGGGCGCCCCCTTCTCCGAGCAGGATCTGCACTTCAGCAGGAGCGTGGTACGAAGCACCCTGCGCCAGGAACGTCCCTTGTTGACCAGCAACGCGCAGCGGGATCCGCGCTTCCAGAAGAGCGAGAGCGTCTTTGCCTACGGGCTACGCTCGATTCTCTGTGCGCCGCTGATCTACCGCGGCGCGGCCCTGGGCGTCATCTACGTGGAGAATCGGGCCCAGACCGGGACCTTCTCTCACGAAGACCTGGGCCTGTTGGCCGCCTTCGCCAACCAGGCCGCCGTGGCGCTGGTCAATGCTCGCACCTATCATCGCGTCGACCAGGCATTGAGCCGCCGCGTCGAGGAGCTGACGTTGCTTCAGGAGATGGCCCAGGATCTCAACGGGCGCCTCAACTTCGACCGGGTGATGAACCGCAGCCTCAACTGGGCCATGACCGCCGCCCACGCAGAAGCCGGCGCGTTGGGCCTGGTCGCCAACGAAGGCATCCAGTGGGTCGCCACCGCCGGCGACGTGCAGGCCGACGCGCAGATTGCCCAACACGTCACGCAGCTGCAAACGTCGCACCTGGCGAGTACCGAAATCTGCCTGCCCCTGATCCGTGAAGAGCGGGCGGTGGGCGTCTTCTACCTCCAAACCACCCGTCCGCCCTTCACCGAAGAGCAGCTCAACTTCGTGGAGCGTCTGGCCGACAACGCCGTCATCGCCGTGGAAAACGCTCGGCTCTACGAGGCCCTGCGACAGGCCAACGATACCAAGTCGGAGTTCGTCTCTATGGTTTCCCACGAGCTGCGCACGCCCATGACCTCCATCCGGGGCTACGCCGAGATGATGCGGAAGGGCATGGGTGGGGAGATCAACGAGCAGCAACAGCAGTTCGTCGACGCGATCCACCGCAACGTGCAGCGCATGCGCCTGCTCGTCGAGGATCTGCTCGACATCTCCCGCATGGAGACAGGGCGGCTCAAGCTCGAGCCGGAGCCCACTGCTCTGGCGGACGCGGTCACGGCGGCACATGAGACGATCCGCGAGATGTTGGAGCGCAAGCAGCAGCGCTTCACCGCCACGCTGCCGGAGGGACTGCCCGACGTCCAGGCTGACCCCGATCGCCTGACGCAGATCCTCATCAATCTGCTGAGCAACGCGGTGAAGTACACGCCGGAGGGCGGCGAGATTGCCGTCCACGCCGTCTACGTGGCGCGCGGCAGCAGCCGGTCCAGTATGAGCCAGACCCCCCTGGTGGAGTGCGCCGTCCAGGACACCGGCGTCGGCATCAGCGCGGAGGATCAGAAGCAGCTCTTCACCAAGTTCTTCCGTTCCGGCGATCCCGCGATCCAGGAGGAGACCGGCACCGGTCTGGGCTTAGCCATCACCAGGAATCTGATCGAACTGCAGGGCGGTGAGATCTGGGTGCGCAGCGAGAAGGGCGAAGGGACGACCTTCTTCTTCACCCTCCCCGCTGTCCGCTAGCAACCTGGCAGTCGCTATCCGAACGCCCCGGCGACGACCACGTCGTGGATCTTCCAGACCGGCGCCCAGACGCCCGCCTCCATGTTGGAGAGGATGACGACGTTGACGTCCCAGGCGGGAAAATATCGGACCAGCCCGCTGACCCCGGCGTTGATCCCCTCTTTCTGATAGCAGACGACGACATCGGACTCGTCCACGTAGAACCAGAGGCCGTAGCCGTACATCATGGTCCAATCGTCCTGCGCTTTGTAGAAAACCTGGGGCGTCAGAAACGCCTCGGTCAGCTCCGGCGAGAGCAGCTCCCCCGCCTGGACCGCGCGGAGGAAACGGTCCAGATCCTGTGCCGTGACGTAGGCGCCGCTATCCGGTGAGCCGACGGGCGGAAAGGCGTAGATGTTCCTCTGCCACCCCACGACGTTGCCCCCGGCGTCGCAGAGGGGATCGCAGCCCTCCGCGACGTCCGCGTGGACGCGATCCATGCGGAAGAAATCGGAGCGCGTCATTCCCGCCGGGGCGAAGACGTGCTCCCGCACGTAGTCACGATAGGACATCCCCGTGAGCTGCTCAATCATCAACCCCAGCAGGACGAAACTGCAGTTACAGTAGCGGCAGCCCTCGCCGGGCGCAAAGTTGGGCGACTTATGAACAAATTGCGGCAGGAAGTCAACGGTCTCCGTGACGACGTAGTTGGGCTTGAGCTTCCACAAATCCGCGTAGACCTCGCCGTCCTCCTCCTCGCAGTCGTCACCGATGCCCGAGGAGTGCGTCAAGAGATGAAAGACCGTGACGTCCCTGGAGATGGTCGTCTCTTCCAGACCGAGAAAGTCGCTCACGCCCGTATCGAAGCCGAGCAGGCCTTGATCGATCAACTGCAACGTCGCGACCGAGGTGAAAAGTTTGGTGATGGAAGCGGTGTCAAAGCGCGTCTCCAGCGTGTTCTCGATATTCCAGGCGCGGCTGGCGTAGCCATAAGCCGCCACGTAACGTTGAACGTCGCCCTGCGTGATCAACACCACCCCGGAGAACTTATCCTGCGCCTCCCGTTCTTTCAGATATCGATGTAACTGCGTCGCAAGTTCCATTGCGCCTCCCGCTCGCGTAGGTGAAATAAAACCCATTATACCGTAGAACCCGTTATCTGTCCGCAAGATGACCTAAGGGCTCGTAAAAATATAACTTCCCGTGCGATTTCTGGGCAACACATGTAAAAAGTGTTTTGCACTTGAAGACCACGAGCCTGAAACGCTTTCCTGGGTTTCACGTATTTGGTCAGGTCATACAGTCGGGAAGTTATTTGTTAACCAACCCTAAGCGGAACGAAACCGCGTCAAAACCGCCTTGCATTTTTAGGAGATGTGGTATACTAGGCGGTCTTGCCGGTTTTCCGAAGAGTTCACAACCCATTATCCAAGGAGGGAAAACAATGCACGTAGGAATCGATTTTGGGACCACCAATTCATCCGTGGCCCACTTCGACGGCGAGGCGTTAACCCCAGTGCAATTAGACAGCCACAACGAAAATCCCTTCGTCCTACCTTCCCTGATCTACGTCAAACGCGATCACGAGACGCTGCTGGGCAGCCAGGCAGCCGTCGCCTACCTTCAGCACGAGACGGGCCGCCGACCGATCTGGGAGCGACGCCACATGGGCGCCATCCAGATGATTGTCGCCGGCACCGGCTCCAGCCCCATCGAGTACATGCACGACATCTACGATAGCGTCGACATCGCAGCGCATGGACGACTGCTGCAGTCGGTCAAGACGGCTCTCCGCGACCCGGAGTACGAGGGCACCACCATCTTCGATCGCTACTACACCATCGACGAGCTGGTGGCGCGCCTGTTACAGGCCATGAAGCAGCGCGTGGAGGCGCAGCTGGAGATGTCCTGCGACGAGGTGGTGCTGGGCCGGCCGGTGCGCTTCTCCGACGATCCCGCCATCTCGACGCGAGCCGAGAAGATCCTCTACCGGGCGGCCCGTTTCGCCGGCTTCGAGGAGATCACCTTCCAGCTGGAACCCATCGCCGCGGCCTACCTCTACCACCGCAACCGCGCGCAGCGAGAGATCGCCTTCGTCTTCGACTTCGGCGGCGGCACGCTGGACCTGACGGTCGCAGAGGTAGGAGGGGACGCGCGGCCGCGCGTGCTGGCGACGCGTGGTGTGCTGGTCGGCGGCGACGACCTAGACCGTCGAATCATGGAATCGCTGCTGCCCTACTTCGGCGCGGGGAGCAAGGTCGGCCCGGACGTTGACTTCCCCTACGACATGTTAGAGATGCTGAAGCGCTGGCAGACCATGCCCTACCTCTCCCGTCCGCAGCCGCTGGGCAAGATCCGCCAGTATCAGGAGAGCAGCGACAATCCGCGCGCCATGCACGCGCTGGAGACGCTGGTCTCGCAAAATCTGGGCTTTGCGCTCTTCAAGATCATTGAGCAGACCAAGAAGCACCTCTCCAGCGAGATGGCTGCCCGCCTGGACTTCGTCCACGACGCCATCCGCATCCACGAGTTGTTCTGGCGCGACGACTTCGAGGCCCTGATCGCCGCCGAGATTCAGAACGTCGTGCAGGAGATCCACGCGGTGCTGCGCGAGGCCGGCGTGCGCCCCGACCAGGTCGACGTGGTGCTGCGCACCGGCGGCAGCGCCCTGGTGCCCGCCTTCGTGCGTCTGCTGAGCGACCTCTTCGGCCCAGATTCGCTCCGGGAGATGGACCCGCTGACCTCCGTCGTCGGTGGGATGGCCGTGGTCGCACAGGAAGAGGCGGGACGCGCGCCGGGCGACTACGTCCGCCACTACGTCCACCCGCTGGCGGCAGTTGAGACGAGCAGCGGGCGCCGGTACACGTCGTGGACCTTACGCACCGATCGCCGCTGTTACACCGACCGCGACTATACGCTCACCCGCGTGCCTCTCATGCTCAGCGGGCTGCCCGCCCTACGCACCGCCGACCTCGACTACGAGGCGACCGATCCAGAACTCCTGCGCCTCACCCTAGACCGGCCGGCGCGGGTCTTCGTCGCCTTCCAGGCTCAGGCGCAAGCGCTGCCAGAGTGGCTCCGCCCTTTCCGCCTCCACGAGAACAGCTATCTCGAGGTGGAGACGCCCGGCGGGCGAATGCCCTTTCTTATCTACAGCCGCGACGTCCCCGCCGGCCCCCTGACGTTGGGCGGCGCCCGGGCTGCGGGACAACATGGCCCCACTTTTATGAACTACCTGGTCGCCTTCCGCAGCCAGTAGACGCGGACCAACCTGATGTGTGTCTCGAGTTTACGTCTCAAGCGTCTCCGTCTGAAACGCTGTGTTAGATCGTGGCTCTTATTGGTTTCTGGGTGAAATGCGAGATTTCGAAGCAAACGGGGAATGCTTCA
>CAZCPK010000164.1:0-8454 GCA_964500755.1 uncultured Anaerolineales bacterium | reverse complement strand
GTGCTGATGTTCCAGGAGTACGCGCTCTTCCCGCACCGCACCGTCGCCGAGAACGTCGCCTTCGGCTTGAAGCATCCCACGACGCGCAGCCGGCAGGAGATCCACCAGCGGGTCGATGAGATGCTGACCCTGGTGGGCCTGGAAGATTTCGCCGACCGCGACGTCAACGAGCTCTCCGGCGGCGAACGACAGCGCGTCGCGCTGGCCCGCAGTTTAGCGCCGGAACCGCGCCTGCTGCTGCTCGACGAGCCGCTGGGTTCCCTGGACCGCAACCTGCGCGAGCGGCTGATGGAGGAGCTGCCCGCCATCCTCAACGAGGTCGGCGTCACCGCCATCAGCGTGACGCACGATCAAGAAGAGGCCTTCGCCGTCGCCGACCGCGTCGTCCTGCTGCACGAGGGTCGCGTGGTGCAAGCCGGCACGCCCGCCGAGGTCTACGACGCGCCCGCCAACCGGTGGGTCGCGCGCTTCCTGGGGCTGCAGAACCTGTTCCCCGCAACGATTGTCTCCACGTCGCCGCCCCGGGTCGAGACGGCGCTGGGGCGACTGACCCTGCCGGAAGCGCAAACATTGCCCCCACAAGATACCGAGGGCACGCTGCTTATTCACCCGTGGGGCATCTCCCCCACGTCCCCCGAAGACGCCGAGCTGCGCGGAACCGCCGTCAAGCGCTCGTTCCACGGGCGGTACTACCGGCTCGTCGTCGCCATCAACGGCGTGGAGTTGCACTTCACGCGCGATCCGGGCCAGCACGTGCCGGAGCTCAACGCGACGACCGGGCTGCGCCTGGAGCCGGCGGCGCTGCGCTGGCTCTGACCTCCGATACTCAACGGGAAAGATGTCTTAATTTGTCATAATTCAAACGTAACCTAAGAGGTGGATCGGAGATCTTCAGAAACGATAAAGTCGCCCAAAGGAGACAAAAAATGGCAAAGATCGATTTGAAGAAAGAGCTGACACACCTCTACACCCCCTCGAAAGCCAAGTTCACCATCGTGGACGTGCCGGAGATGAACTTCCTGATGATCGACGGACACGGCGATCCCAACATCGCGCCGGAATACCAACAGGCGTTGGACGCGCTTTACAGCGTCGCCTACACGATCAAATTCGCGCTCAAAAAGAATCCTGAGACCGACGACTACGTCGTGCCGCCGCTGGAGGGGCTCTGGTGGGTGGAGAACATGGCGGAGTTCAGCCTGGAGGACAAGGACGCCTGGGACTGGACCATGATGATTATGCAGCCGGCGTGGGTGACACCGGAGATCGTCGCGGCGGCGGAAGCAGAAGCCGCCGCCAAGAAGGACCTGCCGGCGCTCTCCCAGCTGCGTTTTGCGCCTTACCACGAGGGCCTCTCCGTACAGATCCCCTATGTTGGATCGTACGACGAGGAAGGCCCCACCATCGCGCGGATGCACGCCTTCGCCCGCGAGGAGGGCTACGCGCTCCGGGGCAAGCACCACGAGATCTACCTCAGCGATCCGCGCCGCACCGCGCCGGAGAAACTCAAGACGGTGATCCGCCAACCCATACAGGGAGCGTGACCAGGTAGGTAAGCGATCATCACGTCAAACCTCGGAGATCTGTCCGGGGGCAGGTAGACAAGCAAATCCTCCGAGATTTCTCCGGATCGTGATTTGTTTTTTCTGCATGTTCCGCCTATAATGGAGCGCGAGGTGAGTTTATGCCGATTTACGAATACACGTGTCAAACCTGCACGCAAACGTTTAGCAAGCGCCGCTGTATGAGCGACGCGGACGCGCCCATCGACTGCCCCGCCTGTGGCAGCGAGCGGACAGACCGCGGTCTCTCACAGTTTGCCACCATCGGTGCAAGCCGTAGCAGCCGTACCCGTACCACCGCCAGTGGCGGCGGTTGCGGTAGTTGCGCCGGAGGATCGTGCAGCAGCTGCGGACACTGACCCAACGGTCAGCGACCAGAACCCAACGCCGCCATTTCCAAGGAGATGGCGGTGTTTTTGTATCTACGACGGTCTGCACGCGCAGAAACATGACAAACGTCGTGATTCGGTTGACAAATATCACCCCATATGCTACAATAGCGCGCAATAAAGAAAAAGGCCGTGAGGGAGAGAAGTAGGTAGGCCGCCTATCGACCAGCGACCTGGGAAAGAAAGGGTGGAAGCCCAGGAGATAGTGCCCGCCGAACGCGCTTCCGAGCAGCGACCGAAGAAAGTCGACCGAGCAGCGCCGACAAGTAGGTCCGCCGCCTGATCCCCGTTAACGGATCAACGAGCGTCACCGTCAACGCAGCATCGACGGTGGAAGCAGGGTGGTACCGCGAGAGTTGAGAACTCCCGTCCCTATCTGGGGCGGGAGTTTTTGTGTTTAGCAAGAGAGTCATGAGGGAGAAACACGATGCAGAAAGCAGTGCTGGCATTTTCGGGAGGATTGGATACGTCATACTGTGTCCTCTACCTGCAGGAGCAGGGTTACGAGGTCGTCACCGTCACCGTGGACACCGGCGGGTTCACCACGGGCGAGTTGGCCGCCATCGAAGCGCGCGCGCTCGACCTGGGCGCCGACGCCCACCACACGCTGGACGGGAAGCAGGCGCTCTACGATCAGATGGTCGCCACCATCATCAAGGGCAACGTGCTGCGCGGCGGCGTCTACCCGCTCTCCGTCGGGCCGGAGCGGGTGATCCAGGCGGCGGAGGTGGTGCGGATCGCCCGGGAGGTCGGCGCGGAGGCCGTCGCCCACGGCTCGACCGGGGCCGGCAACGACCAGGTGCGCTTCGACGTCGCCGTCCGCACGCTGGCGCCCGAGCTGGCGATCATCAGCCCCATCCGCGACCAGGGCCTGACGCGCGTCGAGGAAGCGGCCTACCTCCAGGCGCACGGCGTGCCCGTCGACGCCGAGACCCAGGCCTACTCCATCAACCAGGGCATGCTGGGCACGACCATCGGCGGCAAGGAGACCAAACGCAGCTGGGGCGTGCCGCCCGACGACGTCTATCCCACCGTCGTCCCCATCGACGCGGCGCCGGATACACCTGCCGAGCTCGTCATCGGCTTCGAGGCGGGGCTGCCCGTCAGCCTGGACGGGGAAGCGCTGGACGGACCGGCGCTGATGGACCAGTTGGACGCGCTCGGCGCGCAACACGGCGTGGGCAAGGCCATCCACCTGGGCGACACCATCATGGGCATCAAGGGGCGCATCGCGCTGGAGGCGCCCGCGCCGCTGATCCTCATCACGGCGCACCGGGAGCTGGAGAAGCTGGTGCTCACCAAGCAGCAGGCTTTCTGGAAGAATCACCTGGCGGAGGTCTACGGCAACCTGCTCCACGAGGGCCAGTACTTCGATCCGGTGATGCGCGACATCGAGGCGCTGATCGACAGCAGCCAGCGTCACGTCACGGGCGAGGCCCAGGTGAAGCTGCACAAGGGCAACGTCGTCGTGACCGGCGTCCGTAGCCCGTACTCGCTGCTGGATCAGGCGGTCGCCACCTACGGCGAGGAGAACGTGTTGTGGGACGGGCGCGACGCGCGGGGATTCTGCAAGATTTACGGCGTACAAGCCATGTTGGCCCAGCGGGCCGCGGAGGTACACAATGAAGATTAAAGTTGATAAGACGGCGTCGGTAGTGACCCGGGTGGGACTCCCGGACGAGGTGGAGTTACTCCCCTACGTGGATCCGCAGCCGGGGGTGGTGCTCGCTGTGCGGGCCCTCGCGGACAAAGAGGTCTACAATCAGCTGGAGCTGACGACGGGCGAGATGGTGACTATTGAAAAGGACGACGTGATCGTGGGGGCGCTGGGCGCGCGGAAGGCGCTCAAGGGCTTCGTGGGCATCATCCCTGAGCAGATCAACGTGGGCGACACGCTGCACATGCTCAACCTGGGCGGCGTCATCGGGCTGGCGGTCTCTGGACATCCCAACGTCGGCCCGCCGCTGGCGCTGGAGGTGCTGGGCGCCGTGCGCCCCCCGCACAGCCTCAACGGACACTGCGCCAACATCCACAGCTGCGGTTTGCCCGGCCTGCAACAGCTGGCGGAGAGCGCACCCGTCGTCATGGTCTCCGGCACCAACATGAATTCGGGCAAGACCACCGTCGCCGGCAAGATCATCGCGGCGTTGACCGAGACGGGGCAGCGGGTGGCGGCAGCCAAGCTGACGGGCGTGGGGCTACGGCGCGACGCGCGCAACATGGAAGCCCAGGGCGCAGTCTACGCCCTCACCTTCGTCGACGCGGGCATCTCGTCCACGGCGAACCCGGCGGAGGACGTCGTCGCGGCAGCCAAGGGTATCATCCACGCGCTCAACCGGGAGGCGGCGCCCGACGTCATCGTGCTGGAGCTGGGCGACGGGCTATTGGGCGGCTACGGCGTCCACGAGATCCTGAGCCAGCCCGATATTCAGGCGCACGTCAAGGTGCACGTGCTCTGCGCCAACGATCCCGTGGCGGCCTGGGGCGCGAAGGCGCTCTTCCGCGAGCGCTACGGGCGCGAGATCGACGTCGTCTCCGGGCCGACGACCGACACGGAGGTGGGACTGGCCTTCGTCCACGAGAGCCTGCAGCTGCCCGCCGCCAACGCCCTCGCCGGGGAGACGTTAGGCGCGCTGGTCAGGGAGAAGCTGACGCTATGAGCGCGGAAAAAATCAAGGTCGGCATCGTGGGCGGCAGCGGCTACGCCGGCGGCGAGCTGCTGCGCCTGTTGGTCATGCACCCGCAGGTCGAGGTGACGGCGGTGACGTCGCGCTCCTACGTCGGCGAGCCGGTGGCTGCGGTCCACCCCAACCTGCGCAAGGTGAGCGACCTGCGCTTCGAGGCCGAGGAGCTGGACGCGCTGGCGGCGGCGAACGACGCACTCTGCTTCGCGCTGCCGCACGGCAAGTCCATGGCGCGGGTCGCGGCGGTGCTCGATCGGGTGCGCGTCATCGACCTGGGCGGCGACTACCGGATCGCCGACGTCGACGTCTTCACCGCCTATTACGGACTGCCGCACAGCGCGCCCGCGCTGCTCGCCGAGGCCGTCTACGGGCTGACGGAGTTCAACCGCGCAGCCATCCGCGACGCCCGGCTCGTCGCCTGTCCCGGCTGCTTCCCGACAGGCGCGCTGCTGGCGCTACTGCCGCTGGCAAAGGCGGGCCTGCTCGGGGAGCACGTCATCGTCGATTCCAAGACCGGTTCCTCGGGCTCCGGCGCGACGGCGTCGCAGGGCACGCACCACCCGGAGCGCGCCCAGGACTTCCGCGCTTACCAGCTCTTTCGCCACCGGCACACGCCGGAGATCGCCCAGGGGTTGAGCGGCGCGCAGGGCCGCGCCGTCGACGTCACCTTCACCCCGCACTCGACGCCGCTGATCCGCGGCATCTTCACCACGGCCTACGCCTTCTTGCCGCAGCCCATCACGCCGGCGGCGCTGCACGCGCTCTACGCCGAGCACTACGCCGACGAGCCCTTCGTGCGGCTGATAGAGCAGGCGCGCAGCGTCTACGTGGCGCACACCAACTTCTGCGACGTCAGCCTGGCCTGCGACGGGCACAAGGTCCTCGTCAACTCCGCCATCGACAACCTGGTCAAGGGCGCGGCGGGCCAGGCGGTGCAGAACCTCAACGTTATGTTCGGCCTGCCGGAGACCACGGGGCTGACATTTCCGGGCACCCATCCATAAACGTTCAAATGTTTGAACGTTCCCACGTTCGAACGTTCAACTCAGAGAGAGGAGCATGCATGAACAGCGAGCAAATTATCACTCTAGAGGATCGTCATCAGCTGAAGACCTATCACAAAGCGCCGATCGTCATCGTGAAGGGGGACGGGCTGACGGTGACGGACGCCGAGGGCCACAGCTACCTGGATTTCTACAGCGGGCACGCGGTGACGCTGACGGGCCACTGCCATCCCCGCGTCGTGCAGGCCATCCAGAGCCAGGCCGAACGGCTGATCTTCTACTCCAACGTCGTCTACAACGACGTGCGCGCCGCGTACAGCCAGCTGCTGGCGCAGGCGGCGCCCGACGGCATCGAGCAGGCCTTCTTCTGCAACTCCGGCGCGGAGGCCAACGAGACGGCGCTCAAGATCGCGCGACGCTACACCGGGCGGACCGAGGTGATCGCCATGGAGCACGGCTTCCACGGGCGGACGGTCGGCGCGCTGAGCGCCACGGGCATGCCCCACTACCGCGAGATGTTCGCGCCGCTGCTGCCGGGCACGCACTTTGCGCCATTCGAGGACCTCGACGCGGTCGAGGCGCTGCTCACCGACACGGCGGCAGACACATCTGCCGCCGCGACCGCCGCCGTGCTCCTGGAGCCGATCCAGAGCATCGCGGGCGTGCGCGTCGCCGGCGCGGACTACTATCAGGGGCTCCGCGCGCTCTGCGACGCCCACGGCGCCGTCCTGATCTTCGACGAGGTCCAGACGGGTTTTGGGCGGACGGGCACGCTCTTCGCGGGCGAGCACTGGGACGTCGTGCCGGACATTATCACCGCCGCCAAGGGCATCGCCAGCGGCTTCCCCATGGGCGCGACGCTGGTCACGCAAAAGATCGCCGAGACGATCTCCTACGGCGAGCAGGGCGCGACTTTCGGCGGCGGTCCGCTGGCCTGCGCCGCTGCCAAAGCTACGCTGGAGGCGATCCTGGAAGACGAGCTGGTCGCCAACGCCGCGCAGATGGGCGCCTATATCAAGGAGAACCTGGCGCCGCTGCCGGGCATCGAGGAGGTGCGCGGGCTCGGCCTGCTGCTCGGGCTGGCGACGGTCCCGCCGGCCAAGGACGTGCGCGAGGCGCTGCGCGAAAAGGGCTTCCTCGTCGGCACGTCGGGCGATCCCCACGTGCTGCGGCTGATGCCGCCGCTGATCGTTCAGGAGCATCACGTTGACGCGCTGGCGGCGGCGCTGAGCGACGTGATGCCAGCCCTGATGGACTGAGGGAGGTCTTTATATGCGCGACATCACCGTTTTACGTGAGGCGCTGCCGTACATCCAGCGCTTTCAGGGGAGCACCTTCGTCATCAAGATCGGGGGACGGCTGGTGGCCCACCCGGCGAGCCTGCAGGGGCTGGCGCAGGATCTGACGCTGCTGCACCTGATCGGCATTCGCGTCGCCATCGTGCACGGCGGCGGGAGCCAGGCGACGCAGTTGCTGCGCGAGCTGGAGCACGAGAGCCGCTTCGTCAACGGGCGGCGCATCACCGACGCGCAGTCACTGGAGGCCGCCAAGATGGTCTTCGGGGGCAAGGTGAACCTGGAGATCCTCTCGGCGCTGCGCAACAGCGGCGCCCACGCCGTGGGGCTCTCCGGCGTCGACGCGGACCTCATCGTCGCCCGGAAGCGCGAGGCCGTGCGGATGTTCAACCAGGAGACGGGCAGCTACGAGGACGTCGACTTCGGCTACGTCGGCGACATCGTCGACGTCAACGCGACGATCCTCGAACACCTGCTGGACGGCGGCTACGTCCCGGTCATCGCCTGTCTCGGCGCCGACGAGACGGGCAACATCTACAACATCAACGCCGACACCATCGCCGACACCGTCGCCGCCGCGCTGGGAGCCGACCGGCTGATCAACGTCACCGACGTGCGCGGCATCTACCGGGACGTCGCCGACGCGGCGTCGCTGATCTCCTACGTCGACGTGGACGAGGCGCGGGCGCTGATCGAGACCGGCGTGGTGCAGGCGGGGATGATCCCCAAGGTGCAGAGCTGCATCGCGGCCATCGAGGGCGGCGCCAGGCGCGTCTCCCTGATCGACGGGACCGACCCCAGCGCGCTGCTGACCGAGGTCTTTACCAGCACGGGTCACGGCACGATGATCGTGGGGACGGAAGAGAAAGCGGAATATCAGGAGGAGTTGGGGTAGTAGGAGGAGGGGGAGAAGGTGTGAAGGAGTGAGGGGGAGAAAGTTGTGCAGAGACGTTCACGACTAAACGACTATCGGACTATTTGACGAACGGACTATTTCACAGGAGGAGCGAACGATGTTTGGTATACAGGGACAGGATTTCATCAATACGGCTGATTTTTCGCAGGAGCAGATTCACGCGCTGATCGACCTGGCGCTGGAGATCAAGAACGGCGCCGCCGATCCCCAGTTGACCGGCAAGCTGCTGGCGACGGTCTTCTTCAATCCGTCGGTGCGGACGCGCACGTCCTTCGCGGCGGGGATGTTCAAGCTGGGCGGCCTCGCCATCGACCTGACGCCCGGCAAGGGCGCGTGGGCCTTCGAGTTCGAGGACGGCGTGGTGATGGACGGCAAGACGGCGGAGCACGTCAAGGAAGCCGCGCCGGTGCTCGCCGGCTACTGCGACGCGCTGGCGGTGCGCAGCAGCGAGCTGATCACGACTGCCGCCGAGAGCGTCTGCACAGCGTTTTCAAGGGCACGCGCAATTACAGTCGTGAAGCATTGATAAAAGAGATAGAGGGTGTGGGTGGTGAGATAAATGCTTTTACGACGTTTGAACATACAGTCTACTATGTGAATATTC
>CAZCPK010000163.1:0-8471 GCA_964500755.1 uncultured Anaerolineales bacterium | reverse complement strand
TTTTTCTCTATGCTCTCTGTGATCTCTGCGGTAAACAGGCTTTTTCACCAGAGTCAATGTTGACTCAGTTGAAAAAAGCATCTGAACCACTGAGACACAGAGAACATCAAGGTAAATATTAAAAAGGTATTGAGAAAAATTCACAAAATAAGCGTATTGGGTTAATTTTATTGAAGTAAACTCTTATTTTCTCTGTGCCCTTCGTGTCTCTGTGGTGAGATATTTAGTTATTTCAGTAGAGCCAATGTTGACTCCTTCGAAAATGTAAACGGATTTATATGGAGTAAGCAGACTAAATGAGTGAAAAATCCGTTAAATCTGCTCGCATCTTTTCACGTTCGTTGATTCAGATTTTTGTGCTTGGATGGTGTGCTTGAGCACCGGTGTCTCCACTGAAAAAATTCGACCAACCACTGAGCACGTAGAGGCCTCTACACACCAGAGGGCACAGAGTTTTCTGGTATGATGTGGCTTTCTACTAGAAAATTCAGCATTCTCTCAATTTTCTCTGCGGTAACCGGGGTTTTTCACCAGAGTCCATGTTGTCTCCCGGACTTTATCAACCCCTTTTTATATTGTAACATACGCAGAAGGAGTTTCCACATGGTAATCACACCCCGTTGACGAAAATTAGTCGACGAATTCGAAAATATGCGGGCGGATTAAACAGCTTCTCGCTGACTCCTTCTGCGCCCGTTGGCCCCGGACCAAGTGACTAAACGACTACCTGACCATTTGCCCCGCTTGTTCTCTGGGCCCTCTCCGGTAAAATGAAACTATGGAACACGTCTACTGGGTTATCGAGGACAAACTAGCCGGCCGACCGGGGCCGCTGCGCGCTCCCTGGGATCTCAACGCCCTTTATGACGCCGGATTCCGGGCCGTCGTCTCGTTGGCGCGAGACGTCCCGGTACCACAGCTGGAACCCCATGGCTTTGAACACTACCGCGCGGAACTCCCACCCCTTATACTCAGTACGCCCGGCCTGCAGCGCGCGTTCTTGCACGAAGTGCTCCCCGTCTGGGACTTTATCGACGCCCAACTCGAAGCCGGTCACCCTACCCTGATCCACTGTCACGCCGGCAATGACCGCACCGGGGCTGTCCTGGCAGGCTATCTGGTCGTAACACAAGGTGTGCCGCCAGAGACAGCCATCGCCTTCCTTCGCGAGCGTACCCCCCACGCCATGGAAGCTACAGGCTACGCCGACGCCGTTCACCTGCTGACGCCGGGTCGGCGTCCCGATCCACACACCTTACTCTAAAGCCCAATACCCTCCTCAAAAAGTACGGTCGCAAACCGATAGGCCGCAGCCACAGCGTCAACCCCTTTGCCGTGAAACTGCCCTCCTCCATAACCTGCCGAAGGCGCTCAGGTATATGATATAATAAGAAGGAAGAGTGGATACGAAGCGCCAGCCACAAGAGATTATACACGAGCACAGCCACACGTAGAAGAAAGGAGCAGCATGAAGCACCCCTTCGAAGTTGGTGAAACCTATCGCAACAACCTGGGTGAATACGAAGTCGTCAGCATCGACGAGCCGGATATGACCATCAAGATGGAGGATGGCACGATCATTGAGACGACCGTCAAACTGCAGCGACGGATTCTGAAACGTCTAAAGTGGGAGAAACGACACAAGAAACAGGTCAAACGTAAGCGACGTCGGCGCCACAAGTCTCGCTTTACGGGACTGCGAGATGATGACTTCAAGTCCGGCGTCAAGGGAACGTCCTGGCGGGCACGCACGGGATTGGGCGGCTTGCTGGCCGAGAAAATTTCGGAGAAGACCCCCTACGACTTCCAATCCTATGCGGTCTACGGACGTCCAGAAGCTCACGTCGTGCTGCCCGACTATTACGACGCCGGAGAGCGCGAGCAATACGCCAAGTTCTCCTTTGACCTCAACGCGGAGCGGGCGCGTTACGCTTTCTACATTGAGAAGATCGTCGACGCCCCCCAAGCCAGTCCCTGGTCACGACTGTTGGACGCGCTGGCCAGCAATGAGGAGCTACAAGACGACATCGACGAATCGATGCGTCAGCTGACCTTGCACTGGGAGATTTTCGCCGGCGAGGATGAGGATACGCTGGTCGCTCAAATCGAGGCAGGAGAAGACGACCTTATCTGGGAAGCGGATGGGGAGACCGAGAAGATCACGTGGGGCACGTTGGTAGAACGCCTACGCGCCTTGCCCGAGGATCGCTGGCACCATCTCTACGTGGGAGACCGTTTGGAGAAAGAAGACGCGATTGAGCAGAGCGTTCAGATCGCCGAATTGGCCACCGACGTTTACCGGCTCTTGCTCCCCCTCTACGAGGTGAGTACGGGCTGCGCAGAGTAGAATTGCATATATCCATCTCCCTCCACGGGTGGCCGTGCGTCCTCGTGGAGGGTTCGTTATGAAACAGTGAAGACGGACGACCCCGTATGAAGAGAAACCAATGGAGCCGGAGCAACCGTTGGATCATGATCCTTGCAGTATGGGTCGTGATCGTCAGCGGCTGTACTGGAGGGCAAAACTCCTCCGACGCGCTGTCGGCGGCCCAAGCCCTGGGGACGGTCACCCCGGTCGATATGCCCACGCCGACCCTCTCACCCATGCCACGCAACACGCCGACCCCAAGACCGACCCGGCGTCCGCCCGACCAACTCACCCGGACCTACACGGTGCAATACGGAGATACACTCCTGGGCATCGCTTCATTTTTGGGTATGACGGTCGACGAGTTGATGGCGGCGAACGGCTTGACCAACGCCGATCACCTGCAGATGGGCCAGGTACTACAGATTCCCACGGACGCGGATGTGGTGACTCCCGCGCAGCGGTTAATTCCCAACAGCGAAGTAGTCTATGGCCCCCAGTATAAGGATTTTGACGTGACCGAGGCCGTCGCCCCCTATCAGGGATTTCTTCACAGTCACACCGAGACGCTCTATAGTGGCGAAGTCGTCTCGGGCATCGCGCTGATCGAGCGAGTCGCCGTGCAATACAGCGTCGGACCGCGCGTCCTGCTGACGCTACTGGAGATGCAGAGCGGATGGTTGACCGATCCAAACCCACCCGAAACGGCACGCCAATACCCCTTTGGCTACGCGCGCGACGGCTGGGAGGGCTTGGCGGCCCAGCTGACGTGGGCGGCGGATAAACTGAACGCCGGCTTCTACGGCTGGTTATATGACGAGCTCTGGACGTTCCGCTTAAGTGACGGCACGTACGCGCAATTCTCCACCGAATTGAATGCCGGGACGGCCGGCGTGCAGCGAGCAATCGGACCGACCACGCACGCCACGGCCTTCGCCGGACGCCTCGACGCCTTCGTCACAACCTACCGGCGGCTCTGGGGAGATCCCTTCGCGTACACCGAAGCCCATCTCCTGCCCCCAGAAGATACCGTACCGACGCTAACCTTTCCCTGGCAAGCGGGGGAGACCTGGTATTTCACGGGCGGTCCCCACGGGGGCTGGGGTGATGGCAGCGCCTGGGCTGCCATCGACTTCGCCACCGACGAACGCAACCTCGGCTGTGCAGTCAGCGAGCGCTGGGTCACAGCGGCCGCTACCGGTGACGTCGTCTACAGCGATCAGGGGATGTTGCTGCAGGAGTTAGATGACGACGGTTTTCTCGGCTCCGGCTGGGTGCTGCTCTATATGCACGTCGCCGCCGAGGGCCGTGCACCCGTCGGCGCGCACCTGCAGGCGGGCGATCCGCTGGGACGCCCCTCCTGTGAAGGCGGACGGGCCAGCGCAGCCCATCTGCACTTTGCCCGCCGCTATAACGGCGTCTGGATCGCAGCCGACGCGGAATCGCCCTGGCCCCTCGTCCTGGACGGCTGGCGGGTTCGCGCCGGTAGCCGGCCCTACGACGGCACGTTGTTCAAGGGCGACGAGGTGAAGACTGCCGAGGAGAGCTGGATCGACGTCAACGCCATCACCAACTGATTGTCAAGACCGGCTGCGCAACCTGCATCGCTGTGATCCGTATAAAAGATGTATGGATATGCATCACATAGCGTAAGGCTAGGAGGTACACAGTGGATCGTCGACAGGGTTGTCTGGTTGGGCTGTTGAAGTTAGCTTTTCTGGACGCGATTTTTGATTGGCTCCAGAGCCGCTTCGGCTTTGGACGGGGCGCATCCTGCAGCGGGATGGGCTGTGGGATCATCCTGACCATTATATTTATCCTGTTGGTCTGCACAACGTGCGCCAATACGGATTGGCTTCGTCTATTCTAACCAGGGAGGTGAACGTGAATCATCGTCGCAGAAGCTTGATCGCCGGCGTCGTACTTATCACCGTGGGCGTGCTCCTGCTCATCGCCCAGTTGACCGGGGGCTGGGGAGACGATTTATTCTTGCTCGTGATCGGTGCAGGATTTATCACAGCCTATTTCTATCGTCAGCAGTATGGACTCCTGATCCCGGGTGGCATCCTCACAGGACTGGGGCTCGGCTCTCTAGTGGAGCAGATTCCCTCGCTGCAAGGGGACGGTAGCACGCTGGGTTTGGGAATCGGTTTCCTCGCAATCTACCTGCTTGACCTGCTCAACACGGGATCAACCCATTGGTGGCCGCTGGTTCCCGGAAGCCTGCTGGTTCTCACCAGTCTCGCGGAGAGCTACGAGCCGTTCGAAGAGCTCCTTGCCGTCGGGTGGCCGATGCTCTTGATCCTGGGTGGCGTTTGGCTTCTGATACGAGTCTTTCGCTCGCGCTGATCGCATGCGGATCACCCTCTCGGCTGAGTGAGAGGCGACCACACGTTGAGGTTGGGCTTGACCCAACCTCAACGTCTTTTAACGATACTTCTTCCAGGTTAGGGTCCGTTAAAGAATAGCTTCCCGACTGTGTTGTCTGACCAAATGCGGGAAACCCGGGAAAGCGTTTCAGGCTCGTGGTCTTCAAGCGCAAAACGCCTATTTAGATGTGTTGCCCAGAAATCGCTTGGAGCGGTCACAGCCATGACCCAAGCGACGTGCCCAGACCGTAAACGTTCAGGTGGTTGAACTATGGGACACAGATTGCACAGATTTTTCCCTCAAGTGCCAAGTAAGGCTCGTGGATGGCCTCAATCTGTGTGAATCCGTGTGAATCTGTGTCCCATGCTCCCTGGGGCGGAACGGTTACCCCAGACCTATAGGTTGGCTTGCCGTCCGCGTATTTGAAACGCGCCCACTTGGTGCTATCATCCTTATGATCGATAATAGCTCAGGAGGACGCACACGTTTTGGATACCAACTCGACCAACGAAAGAGCATTTTCCCCAGTGACTGTGCAAAGGCGCACCAGCTGTCCCGACAATGATTACGCTTGATCTATCCGCCGCCGTGCATCGCCGGGCGGGTCTGGGACGGTATGCTGCCAGCCTCGCCTATGCGCTGAAATCGTTGATACCTGACGAACTGGCCTTCTTCTACAACGCCGAGCAAGGCGTCGAACCGCTGCCTGGACTCGAGAAACTCCCCACGTCGACGGTCACCCTGGGGTACAAGCCCTGGCGGATGGCGGTCTGGCTGGGACAGCTGGCCCACACCCCCTTCAACCGCCTGGTGCCCGACGCCACGCTCTTTCACGCCACCGAGCATCTGCTCATGCCCTTGCGAAACGTACCGACCGTGCTCACCGTCCACGATCTGATCTTTCATCATCTACCTCAACACCACAAGCCGCTCAACCGCTGGTATCTGGACCGGACCATGCCGCTTTACTGCCGCCGGGCGAATCACATCATCGCGGTTTCTGAGGCGACACGCCGGGACCTCATCGACATCTACCAGGTGCCAGCCGAAAAGGTAACGGTGGTACTGGAGGCTGCCGACCCCCGATTCCGTCCTCCCAGCGCCGCGACGCTTAAAGCCGTGCGCGCACGGTACAAGCTGCCCGAGGCGTACGTGCTCTACGTCGGCACCATCGAACCGCGCAAGAATCTGATCCGCACGCTCCACGCCTGGGGCGAGCTCTACCAGGTCGGTGAGGCGCCGCCGTGGGTCATCGTCGGAAAGCACGGCTGGCTCTCCGACGACTTCTACGCCGCGCTAAAGAGCAGTCCCAGCCGGGGCGCCGTCCGCTTCACGGGCTACGTCGCCGACGCCGACCTGCCCGCGCTCTACGCCGGAGCGACAGCGTTCCTCTTTCCCAGCCTCTACGAAGGCTTCGGCCTCCCCCCGTTGGAGGCCATGGCCTGCGGCACACCTGTGCTCTGTTCCAACACCTCGTCGTTGCCGGAGGTGGTGGACGACGCCGCCTTGACCGTGGATCCGACCGACACGGACGCGATCCGAGAGGCGCTGCGGCGGATACTGCAGGCTGCCGACCTGCGGGCGGAGCTACGGTCGCGCGGCCTGAAACGCGCCGCCCGGTTCTCCTGGGACCGCGCTGCCCGCGAGACGTTGAACGTCTATCGCACGTTGCTCGCTTGAAAGATGGTGGTTTGCCAGACCTCATTCGAGAAGTGCCTCGGCGTGCTCAAATTGTGCGGGAACGCCCATAGACAAACGCCGCTCAACCAGCCCTCCTCTCTTTTTTGTGAATAAGATCCGCGTAACACCATCCCCCACCTGGTGATTACCCACATCTCATCACAGAGCCCCAGGGCGTCTTCTGGATTATCAAGCGCGGGGATGACACAGAGAAAGAAAGAATTGGTCTTTCTCTGCGTGCTCAGCGCTCTCTGCGGTGAAAACCCGCTGGATGCCATGAACGACCGTAGACTTATGGGTAATCACCAACCTCCAAATCTTGACATTCTCCTGGAAGTTCGCTACGATAAATCTAAACCACAAGTGCGAATTCAGCTTTCCTGACCCAGGGTCACCGGTATTGGCGAAAGTGAAGTAAGCGTTCCACGATCCTACACAAGGAGGCGCCCAATGCAGATAAGCCACGTGGAGGTCATCCCCGTCGAATTACGGCTCAAGCTGCCGTATCGCACCATTTACCGCCTGCAGGATAAGGTCGAACGCATTGCGGCGGTCTTTATCCGCATCGAAACGCGACAGGGACGGACGGCCTGGGGCTGTGCGGCCTTCGACCCGGCGCTCACCGGCGAGACGCAAGCGCAGGTATTGGAGGCCTGCCGCGCCTGCGCCGACCGGGCGCGCGACCTGAACCCGCTCAACACCGAGTACGCTCTGGCCGAGCTTGCCGAGATCACCGAGGGAAACCCCGCGGCGCGCTGCGCCTTCGACGTGGGCTTCCACGACCTCCTAGGATTGGCCGCCGACATGCCGCTCTACCGCTTGCTGGGCGGCTACCGCGATCGCATCCAGACCTCGATCACCATCGGCGTGGGCACGGTCCGGGAGACGGTCAAGTTGGCCCGCAACCGGGCCAAGCAGGGCTTTCGCATCCTCAAGCTCAAAGGGGGACGGGATCCAGAGGAAGATGTACGTCGCGTGCACGCCGTCCACGCTGCGCTACCCCATCACACCCTCCGGCTTGATCCTGAGCAGGGGTACACCATCGAGCAGGCGCTGAACGTGGCGCGGGACATCGAGGGAGTGGTGGAGATGCTGGAACAGCCGGTGCCGGCCGACAGCGACCCCAGAATGCTACGCCAGGTCACTCAATACAGCCCGGTTCCGATTCTGGCCGACGAGAGCGTGCAGGGTCCCCCCTCGGTGCTGAGAATCGCGGAGCAACGCTCCGCAGACGGGATCAACATCAAATTGGCGACCTGCGGTGGCCTGCTCTGCGCCCGCCAGATCGAGACCATCGCCCGAGCCGCCCAATTGAACATCATGGTGGGCTGCATCAACGAACCGGCGCTGCTCATCGCCGCCGGCCTGGCGCTGGCCCTCAGCAGTCCCGGCGTGCGCTACGGTGACCTCGACGGGCACTTCGATCTGGCCAACGATCCCACGCGCGAGCAGTTCCTCCTGGAGGAAGGTTGGCTCATCGCCACCGACGTGCCGGGGCTGGGTTGTCACGTCGCCCTTTAGTGGCGCAGTTCCCGGCCTCCTCCATCACGTCAGGCCATCACGTGCGGCTGAGCATGAGATTGAGACGGAAGGCCACGGAGGCCAGGTGGTCGATGAAGATGGCGTCCAGATCCAACTCCGCGCAGCCCAGGATGTCCTCCCAGATACCGGCCAGCGCCTGAGAGACCCGCTCCTCGATCAACCCCCAAAGGTGTACCTGAGGAAATGTGTAGCCGCGGCCCAGGGTGGCCTTGAAGTCTTCCGCAAACGGCATCAACGCGGCCTCCGGGTCTTCGAAAGCATCCAGACGCACGGGCAACAGTTCATACCTTCCAAACTCCTGCTGAAACCCGGCGCTAGTTAAGAAGCGGACGAGACGCAACGCCGCATCGGGATGGGACGTGTGACGCCAGATCACCAGATTCTCACCCCCCACAAAGGGTACGCCAGGCAACGGCGCCACGCCCAGCAGGTCAGGATCTCCCGACCAGTTATGTGCCAGCCACGGCCCGCTGAGCGTCACGACCGGCTCGCCGGCCAGGAAGAGCTGTTC
>CAZCPK010000162.1:0-8512 GCA_964500755.1 uncultured Anaerolineales bacterium | reverse complement strand
AGCATGGTCTTGCCCAGACCGGGCACGCCTTCCAGCAGGACGTGGCCTCCGGCGATGAGGGAGATGAGGGTGTGTCGCACGACGCGGCGCTGTCCCACGATGTACTTACCGATCTCCGCCTCGATACGGGCGGCGGTCTCGCGAAATTGGTCAGGGGTCAAGTTGGTCATAGGTCCTCACTTGAGACTGGATGCTGGATACTGGAATCTTGATGCTGGATGTTGGATGCTGGATGCTGGATGCTGGAGGCTGGCGAGCGTACGCGTGTTCACTCTTGTGGCTCCAGGGAGCTGAAGTAGTCGCGGACGTATTGTTTCATGCCCAGGGGGACGTAGCCGCGTTCCAGGGCGGCGCCGGCTTGTTCGGCGTAGTCACCGTAGATCTCGCGGTAGGAGACGCGGGCCTCGCTGCCGGTAGGCGGGCCGCCCGGTGACGTGCCGACGGGTACGCCGTCGTCGTCCTCGCGCGGCAATTCGACGCCTTCGCCCTCACTGTCGAGGCGCTGAGGGATGGTGAGCTCGGCGTAGGGTGCACCGGTCCCGGCGTCCTCGGAGTGGACCGCAGCGCCGGGTCCCGGCTGGCTGCCGGTTCCGCCCGTGCCCACCCCCGGTTGCGCGCCGGTCCCGGGCGCCGGGCCATCGGCCGGGGCGCCCCCCTGGCCCGTCTCTGACGGCGCACCGCCGTCAGCCGCAGCCCCCACGGCTTCGCGGCTCTCCTGGACGGCGCGCAACGCCTCCTCGACGGCGGCCTGGCGCGCCGCTTCTCCCCCCGCTTCCGCCAGTTGGTCGGAGGCCGAACGCAGCGCCTCACGGGCCGCGTCGGCGTTGCCCTGTTGGATGGACTCTGCGGCCTCGGATAAGGTCTGGGCCAGCTCGGGAGCGGACGCTTGCAGCGCCTCGGCGGCGCGAGCCAGCTGCTCTCCCAGTTCCAGCTCCTCAGCGCGGGAGAGCGCCGCGCCCGCTTCGCCGCTGAAAGCAGCCAACGCTTCAGCGGCCGTCTCGTAGTCCCCGGCGGCGAGGGCTGCGGCGACGTCCCGGGTTAGATCGGAGGCCTGCATCTGACCTGCGACGCGCTCCAGGCCGCGCCGAACGGCGGCGGCATCGACGTCGCGCAGCGGGGCAAGGGCCTGTTCGGCCTCGGAGAGGGCGGCGACGGCCTCCTCTGGCGTCGCGCCGGGCGCCTGCAACGCGGACATGGCCTCCTCCAGCGCCGCCAGCAACGCCTCGCGCTCGGCCTCGGTAAGCGACTCGTCGGAGGCGAGCCGCTTCTGCGCCGCCTCCAACGCCTCGACCTGTTCTTCCAGCGCGGCTTGCACGGCGGCGCGTCGCTCCAGCACGGCTTCCTGCGGGTTGGGCAGCCAGAGGAGCACGGTCAGGACCGCGATCAGGGCCGCGAGGGCGATCAAGGCGCGGCGCGGCGGGCGCAACGGCAGCGCGGTGCGCGGGTCGACGTGCGCTGCGGCGGCGAAGGTGTCCCGCCGTTGGGCGGCCGCCATCTCAGGCGCCGCCCGCAGGCGTCCCGAGGCCACCTCGACGGCCGTGGTGAGGCGCTGGGCCAGGTCAAAGCGGCGGTCGAAGGTACGCGCCAGCTGGATCAATGATCGAGGTCGCAGCCAGGCGTAACTCACGCCCCCCAAGACGCCCAGGAAAGCGACGAGTAGCGCGCTGCCGATCAGTTGACGCCGCCAGAGGAGCGGGGTCAGGCGCGCGACCCCTGCTAAAAAGAGCCCCACCATCAACCCAACCACGGCGCCCCAGAGGGCCAGGCGTGCGCTTTCCACCAGGCGGAGGCGCAGGCTCCAGCGCCGCAGGAGACGGCGCAACCGCGTCGGAACCGACGTCTTCATTTCCGTTCCTGACGCTGCACCCGCCGGATGGCAATGCGCAGTAGAATCAACCCGACGAGGACGGAGACGACCGTGTAGATGATCCAGGGCGCGATCAGCGGAATCCGGATGCTCTGCCCGGTCCCCATCCGCGTAAGCGTCTCCCAACTGAGAAGCAGAGAGTTATACTCCTCCAGCATAATCTCGGAAAAAAGCGCCGCCGGCATCGGGGTCACCCCGACCAGGAAATTGATAAGGTAGGCGATAAGCACCTGAACCACCAAGGGGTAACGATCCAGATTATCCAGGGTCACTCCGATGAGGCTCATGGAAAGCAGCATGAAAATCGGCAGGCCAATGACAACAAGAAGCGCGACCGCGTAGGTCAACACCGTTGAGACGAGGGTCCGCCGGAGCCAGGAGGAGAAGAAGAGCCCGACGACGGCGAAGAAAAAGGTCGCCGCCAACAACATCGCCAGCCCCCCCAGGAGTTCGGTGAGCGTCACGCCGCCCAGGATAAAGGCCAGACTCTGCAGGGGTAAGGAGGCAAGGACCAACAGCAGCATAAAGGAGAGCGCCACCGCCAGTTTTCCCCATACCAACTTCCGCGCCGATAGCAATGTCGTTCGGAGCACCTCGTAGGTCTTCCGCTCACGCTCGCCGGTGATGGCGCCCGCCGTCAACGCCGGGGTGATGAAGCCGACCATCAGAAGCTGTGTCAGCACCGCCGTGGCAAAGACCGATTTTCCCAGAATCGGCAAATCGGGAAGCCCGCCACCATAGCTCATGGAGTCTGCGGCTGTGTAGTAAACCAACGACGCGAGACAGCTCAGCAGCAACACGTAGGCCGTCAGCACGATAAAGGTGCGCAAGCGGCGCATCCGACCGCGCAGTTCTTTCTCGAGCAGTGGATTCTTGAACGCTCCAAAGCGGCGACGCTCTTCCTTTACGATTTTCCGATCCGGCGTCTGTTCTGCTATGGTCATGTGACGATCCCCTTTGTCAGGCGCATGAAGGCATCCTCCAGGTCCCCGGACGCTTCGTGAAACTCAAGGACGGGGAAACCGGCGCCAATCAGCGACTGTAACAATCCGCTCAACGTCTCATCGCCTCCGTTTACCGTCACCGCCAGATAGCGCTCCCCGTTCTGCGCGACGACGGCGACGTCCGTGATGTCAGGCTGACTCTTAAGCCACGTCTGCGCCTCGTCGAAGCGGCGCAGGAGGTTGACGTGCACCACCCGATGAACCTGCAGCTGGCGGCGAATCTCGGCTAACGTGCCCAGTGCCACCAGCTCCCCGCCCTCGATAATGCCGATGTGCGTGCAGACGCCCTCGATCTCCGAGAGGATGTGCGAGGAGACGAAGATGGTCTTCCCCATGGCCTGGAGCTCCTGCAGTAACGCCCGGATCTCCACCCGCGCGCGAGGGTCGAGGCCGGAGGCCGGCTCGTCGAGGATCAGGAGTTGCGGATCGTGCGCCAGGGTGCGCGCCAGACAAAGCCGCTGTTTCATGCCGCGCGAGAGGCTGTCCACGTAGTCGTCGGCACGGTGGGAGAGCTCGACCAGGGCCAGCAGATCGTCAATCAACGATCGCCGCATCTCTGTCGGAATCTCGTAACAGGCGGAGAAGAAGTCCAGGTACTCCCAGACCTTCATGTCGCCGTAGACGCCAAAGAAGTCGGGCATGTAGCCGATGGCGCGGCGCACCGCCCGGCGATCTCCGGTCACCGAGTGCCCGGCGATCCGGGCCTCACCGGCGGTCGGCGCCAGGAGCGTCGCCAGAATCCGCATGGTCGTCGTCTTGCCGGCGCCGTTAGGGCCGACGAAACCAAAGACCGCGCCTTTCTCGACGGTGAGGTCCAACCCTTTAAGGGCCGTCAACTCACCATATCGCTTGACCAAACCACGTATCTCTACCAGAGCCATAGCGCTACCTCCCTGTTAACGTAAGGGCGGGAATGGATATTTGCCCTGGTCCCCACCCTGCTCCCACAGAGAGGCGACAGTGCACTTCGCCCTGATCTGAGACATACGCGACCGGATCCTCAAGTACAAACTCCCCCCATCCAACCTCTATCTGCTCCCAGGCAGCCGCTTCGTAGTTCCATAACGCGACGTCGGGAGGCGGCAGGTGAGAGCTCTGCGCATACTCGGTCATCTGCAGCGTCAGTTCTTCCGGATGACCAAGCTTGAACTGAGGAATCGGGGTAAACGTAAGAGTCAACGCACTTTCAGGAAACAGATAGAAACCCTCAGGGGTGGACTCCACGTTTCCGGTAAGCTGCTCGTACTCCCAGGTAAAAAGCGCAGGCGGCACGATAATCTCGCCTGTCTGGAGACGCCCCGGCATCACCACAGGCAGGGCGTAGATGTAGAGTCCGGTCACGAACTCCTGGGCCTCCATGCCCGCGACGGTGACCGAATCGGGCAGCTCGGACTCCTGCCACGCAAGCAGATAGGCGCCGGTGCCAAATTCCGGGCCGCCCCAATCTTGATAGGTCCGCTCTGACTGGGAGAGAAGCAGGTTGTAACGCCGGCGGATCGTGGGATTGCTCCAACGATCCGGATCATTGTAGAAGACCCGATCCGCAAAGGAGTTGGGGCCGGTGCCCAACGTCGTCCGTGTGAGCCGAAGCGCGACCCGTTTCTCCGCTTGTGGTCCCAGATCTCCCAACGCTTCGGCCTGCGTTCCAACCACCAGCACGATATCCTTCCACGCCCGGGCGCCGTCATTGCGCAGCCAGCCGGTCACGGAGACTCGACCCGCAGCCTCCACCGAAAAGTTCAAATCCGAGGTCAGATCCGGCGCCTCGACGTAGCTTTCCACGGCAAAGGCGCGGAGTCCGCCGACGTCCACCCGAAACTCCTCGATATTTGCGCCGTCCACGGTCTGCCCCACCATGAGCGCTTCTCCAGCCGCACCTCCATCGGAGGCGCGGAGATTAGTGACGTGAGCGCTCTCACTCTCCAACGTGTAAGCGCGACGACGCGGCGAGAAGAGCCCGACGGCCTGGAGGGCGCGGCCCTGCTCCGCGCCGACCGGCACGTTCACAATCATCAGACGGTGCACGATGGGCTTGCCTCCACGCAGCTGAACACCGCCGAAATAGGCCAACGCGCTGAAGACCAGCGCCAGGAGCGGTACGGTCAGCCATGCGAACTCCCGCCGATCTAATCTGCGTAAAATCAGGTAGTTGATCGGTCCAATCAGCACCGTGTAGGCCACGAGAAAACCCAGGACTTGGAAGGCCGGCAATATTTGGACACCGGGGATCACCGAAAGGGCCTGATCAAGTATGTACCCCGACTTGAAAGCGGGCCGTTTATCGAGCCCCAGGTCGCTGCCCAGGACGTTGCGCCAGAAGTCGATGCGGGCCGTCCGGCCCCGAAAGGGATTGAGGGCGGGGTCGAAGGCGAGGAATTTGACCGCGCCCTTGCCAATGCTGCGGCGGGCGACAAGGATCAGGCGGTCGTCGGGGCGCTGCTGGGACAACACCAGCGTGCCCGCGTCGCGCAGCGTCGTCACCGCGACGGCGAAGGGGCCCTCGGCGACCGGAACGTCGACGTACGCCAGCAGGCCCGAGAGACGGTCCAGCGAGGTTGTACCCTGGAAGGCGACCGGCGCGAGTTCGCCCAGACCGGAGAGCGTCGCCGCCGCGCCGGGTCCCCCGCCCAGGACGAGCTGTCCGCCATGCTGCAGCCAGGTGCGCAAGGCTGCCCGCTGTCCGGCGGAGAGCGCTTGCGTGTCGACGTCACGCAGCACCAGGACGTCGAAGTTCTCCCAGGCCAGGGGCTCTTCCGGCAGATCCGCCAGGGCAACGTCGACGCTCTGCGCATCCCCGCTTCCCCCCGGCTCCACGTCTCCTAAAAAGCTGAGCTCCCCCGCGGCGGCTCCAACAGTCACGTAAAAACGATCCGCTCTGGGAAGATGCTGGAGCGGAACGCTGGCTGAGGCGATCACCCGTCCGTTCTCCACCAGCTCCACGCGCGGATACTCCGACGTAAGGTACCGTCCGGGGGGCAGGTAGAACGTATAGGCTTTGCGAGAGTTCGCGGGTAACGTCACGGACTGACGGTAGCGTGAGGCGTCAAGCCCCCGCCTCTCTCTGACCAACACGCGGAGCTCGCCCTCGACGTCGTCGCCTGTGTTGGCGGCGACGACGCGCACGGGACACCAGGCCTCGTTGCGGCAGACGTCGGCAAAGCCGACGCTGACCTCGAGCACCAGGGGTTCCTGCGCACGCACCATCACCGCCTGGCCCACTAGCAGAAAAATCAAGAGCAGACTCGGCCCAATCTTCCTCAAGTTACCCTCCTATCAGGTAAGTGCCAAAGGTAATGGATCCAGTCACTAAATTATCCCATAACTTTTTAAATGCGGCATACAGAGCAAGTGTCCTAATTTTATGTAATCTGCTCGGGGGGCAGGAAGTCGACACGATTGGTGTAGATCACCGTAGGAGCGTGGGTTTCGGGATGAACGTCGATGCGCGTGATGGCGGCGTTGTTCAGCAAGAACCACTGGTCGTCATCACGCTCCCAGCGCAACAGAGCCGCCAACAGATGATTATAGAAGCCGCCGTGGCTGATGAGGGCGACGCGATGATCCGTGTCGCCGTGCTCCGCGAGCAGCCAATTTGCGACACGTTCGGCGCGCGCCTGGCGCTCCTCGTGATCCTCGAAGGATCGATTCCACCACCCACTTTCGTCGAGCGCGTCGGGTAGCACCAGGTCAGGATAGTGACGTTCGAAATACGAACGCGGCTTACCAGGCTTCCCCTGGGGCTCTCTCTCTTCATCCTCAACGAATATGCCGCCCGTTTCGTGCAGATCGCACCGGGCGACCAGGGGTACGTCCAGCGCCTCGGTCACGTAGGTTCCGGTCGCCACGGCGCGCACCATCAAACTGCAATAGAGATGGGTAATACCAAAGCCCTCCAGGTTGTAAGGATCATAGGTATCCGGCGGCGCGCCGGGCCCCCGGCTCAGGAAGCGCGCCAGCTCTTCAGCCTGCGCCCTGCCGGTCTTCGTAAGCTCTGGATCCTGACTCCGGTCCGCGCGGGGACCGTTGGTGGCCCAGAGCAGGTTATTTTCCGATTGTGCATGGCGAATGTAGTAGAGTTGCATCGATGAAATCACTCCTTGCGCGTCAAAGATAACAGATCAAGAAAAGAGAGTACAGCGACAATATGGGACGCACGACTCTAAAAACGCTCTCATAGACACGATCAAGTATTCGGAATCACGACAAAATCAAGGACCGCTTTGGTGAAAAAAGCCTGTCTACCACAGAGAGAACACAGAGAGTGCATTAGAACTTAAAATCTCCGCTTCCTCCGCGTGCTCAGCGGTTAGATTGACCTTTTCAATGGAGCCAAGGGTCACTTCGCAGATTCCCGATCGCTTTTCAAGCATACCAGAAACCCACGATTCCGTCTACTGTAAGAATGTACAGGTAGCGTACAAACAACCAGCGTCTCCGTAGAGGGCTATGGATACGCAGATACTTCGGCCGGTTCTCAAGGCCCAGCCTAGTCCGACCAGAGATGGCGCAGGAAGCGGAGTTTTTCCAGATCCTGGTGTGAGCCACCGCCGTCGTGCTGATTATACTCCCAAACCCGGATCTCCTTGGGGCCGGCGTAATGATTATAGGCCGCGTAGACCGTGGAGGGCGGACATACGTCGTCCCGCAGACCGACAGAGAAGAGCGCGGGCGCTTGGGCGCGCACGGCGAAGTTGAGACCGTCGAAGTAAGCGAGCGTCTCAAAGACCGTATCCACTTTGTCGCGGTGCATCTTGCAGAACCGCGTGATCTCCGCGTACGGATCGGTGTCGATCAGCTCCAGCGCCCGCCGGTAGTGAGAGAGAAAGGGCACGTCGGGCAGCGCCGCCGCGACGTCGGGCACGAGGCCGCTGACGGCCAACGTCACGCCCCCACCCTGACTCCCACCGGAGACGGCGACGCGCTGAGCGTCAACTGCCGGATGCGTCCGCGCGGTTTCCACGGCGCGCACGGCGTCGGCGAAGAGTCGCCGGTAGTAGTAGGTGCAGGGATCAAGCACGCCGAGGGTCATAAAGCCGGGATAGTGAGGGCTGCTGCCCTCCACCGGCACGTCGGGCGTGTCACCGTGCCGCCAGCTGCTGCCCTGACCGCGCGTGTCCATGACCAGGTGCGCGTAGCCCGCGCTGCTGTAGAGCAGCCAGTCGAGGGGAAAACCGCGCCCGCCGCCGTAGCCGACGTACTCGACGACGCAGGGCAACGTCGCCGCGCGCCGGCACGGCAATAGCAGCCAGCCCTTGATCGGCTGTCCGCCGTAGCCGGCGAACGTCACGTCATAGGTGTCCACGGTCCGCAAGCCGTAGTCCACGGGCTCAAAGCGGGCGTCCAGCGGAAACCGGCGCACGTCGTGTAATGTCTCCGCCCAGAAGGCGTCGAAGTCCGCGGGCTCCTCGCGCGGAGGCGCATACTGCTGCAAAGCAACGCGCGGCATATCAAAATAGGCCATGGGTAAATTCCTTTCTGGATGCTGGATGCTTGACGGAAACCGACGGGAAATCTCACAACGGGACTATTGTAGTTAAACTAGAACGAAAGTCAAAGGATCACGCACCAGGAGCAAACGAAGCGGTTCTAAGGGAGCGTCTAAAAATTACTTCTCGTTTTCCGGGGTCGGATGGTGTAGTTC
>CAZCPK010000161.1:0-8545 GCA_964500755.1 uncultured Anaerolineales bacterium | reverse complement strand
GGTGGAGGATCGGTGCCAATTTCCGGCGGATCGTTCGAGGTCCAGATCGAAATCCAGGTCGTCTTCGATATCAAGCGGTAACGGTACGTTACCGCTGCTTCCAGTCCCCCATCAAGTATGGGGGACTGTTTTTTTCTATCCAGTAGGAGCTTGACCGCCAGAGGCCAGCGCGGCAGATCGAATGCGCGGTCGGTGCACAAACCAGCGGTAGACGAGATAGACGGAAAAGGCGTAGGACAGAATGGTGGTCACGAAGGCCGGGCTAAAACCATAACGCTCCTGAACCGGTCCGCTGACCAGCGGGGTGACGGCGCGCCCCAGGTTCCAGATCATGCTGTAGAGGCTGGCCGTCATGCTGCGGGTGGACGCATCCGATTCCTCCATCACCATCGTCTGGTAAACTGGTCCCGAGAGATTCATCAGCGCCATGCGCATAAGAAAGGCTGTGATGGCCAGCGGCAGACTGTGTACGAACCCCAAGATGATCAGGAAAGGGATGGAAAGCCCCTGGGTGATGACGACCGTCCGCGGCTTGCCCCATTTTTCGGCCAGTACAGGCGCCAGTAGAAACGCAACCCCCATCCCCAGCGACCCAAACCCGAAGAGCGAGCCAATCACGTCATCGGAGAGCTGATAACGGAAACGGAAGAAGACGTTCATGAAGGGAATAAGCATACCGGCTCCCAGGGAAATAATCAGCGAAGGCAACAACAGACGCCCCAGAGCTCCGCGCGCCTGCCAGATGCTTTTGAAGGAGGCCAGGGGGTCCTGATTGACAAGGGGTCGACGTTTGATACGCAGAAAGGCGATGGGGATAAGAGATAACAGCGTGAGCAACGTCGTAACGCCCAACGCGCCAGCGTACGCCACACTTGACGTCGGACCGACATCCAACCGCGCGGCGACCAGCGCCGGCAGCGAACCGCCGAAGAAGTTCCCCACGAACGACGACATGGTCCTGACCCCGGAGTTGAAACTGAAAAGATGGGTACGTTCAGATTCGGTGCTGTGCTCCATAAGGAAGGGCGCCGCAGTTACACTGAAGAGACTCATCCCAATGCCCCGCAAGATGCTGCTGCCGACAAGCATAGTCGAGCTGGTGAACGCCAGCAACAACATCTGAGCGACGACGATCATGCCGCCGCCGACGATAAAGGCCCGCTTGCGCCCGATGAAGTCGCTGACATATCCGGCGAAGAGCGCTACGAGCAACGCCGTGATAGGGGGGATGCTGATCAGCAACCCCATGAAGTCCCGTTTGTACCCCAGACTCAAGATGTAGAAGTTAAAGAAAAGCTGGAAGATCCCCCATCCGATGCCCTGCAACATCGTCACCCACAGGTAAAGACGGGCCTCGGGAGAGAATTTCCGTATATTTTGCAGATATTCACGTAAAGCGTTCAATTTAATTCACCTATTTAATTGTTTGCCTTGCTAACTATAAAACCAGAGCATCCATTTGTCAACCTGAATCAACTGGTAAGTACTCATGAACCGGCTTTCGCTCACGGCGTCCAATAATTTTTCACCACTGAGGGCGCTGAGCACGCAGAGAAAGAACCTGTTTTTTTCTCCCAGTGCCCTCCGAGGCTCTGCGGTGAGATAGTAGTTGTTAAAAACCGCTTCCTAAGTATAATAAGTGCCATGCAAAATCGTAGAGAATGTCGCCCCTCCAGATTTTCGGGGGAATGTAAAGATTGCGTCTAGCTGCACTTTCCTGGAACATGCACCCGGGCCGAGATGGCCTACGTCCTTGAGGCTTCGCGCCGGGATGCGTCGCCCACTGAGTTGATAACGTTAACATTGACTCCACTGAAATAACTAAATATCTCACCACAGAGACACAAAGGGCACAAAGAAAACAAGAGGGTACTTAAGTGAAATTAACCCAAGACGCTTATTTCGTGAATTTTTCTCAATACCTTTTTAATATTACCCTCCGTGTTCTCTGTGTCTCAGTGGTTTAGACGCTTTTTTCAGCAGAGCCAACATTGACTCCACTGAAAAGATTTCATCAGAACCAGCATTAGCGTGGGGTACAGATGATCGAAACCGTTTTACTTGGCACAGCAGCGTCCGCTCCGACGATCCAACGAGGGATGCCCGCGCAGGTAGTCATTCATCGCGACGAACGTTTCCTCGTTGACTGTGGTGAGGGAACGCAGCGTCAGATTCTCCGCAGCGGCCTGGGCTTCCGACGACTGGAGCGTATCCTGCTCACCCACGGGCACCTCGATCATATCCTGGGATTGGGGGGGCTAATCTCAACCTTCGCCCGATGGGAGGCTGTGGATTCTCTGGAGATCTACGGCGGACGCTGGGCCCTGGACCGGGTCCACGATCTGCTCTTCAACGTGGTCTTGAGAGGCGCACCCCCGCCCGTTCCAGTTCAACTCATAAATATCACCGCCGGTCTATTGATGGAAAACGAGACGCTGGAAGTCCACGCGGTGCCGACGAAGCACCGGGGGCCGGGGTGCTTCTGTTACCTCTTTCGGGAGAAATCCCGTCGCCCGTTCTTGCCGGAAAAGGCCGCGGCGCTGAGCGTCCCCGTCGGCCCCGAGCGCCGAGAGCTGGTCAACGGGCAGACCATCACGCTGGAGGACGGACGTGTCATCAAACCGGAGGACGTCCTGGGTCCCGCTCGTTCCGGCGTCTCCATCGCCATCACTGGGGACGTGGGAAGCACGGAAAATCTGGTCGAAGCGCTGCAAGGCGTCGACCTTCTGGTCTGCGAAGCCACCTATCTGGAGCGCAACGCGGAGATGGCCCGCCAATTCGGTCACCTCACGGCGGCCCAGGCCGCCACCTTGGCAAAAAAAATTGGGGCGCGGATGCTCGCCCTCGTGCACCTCTCTCAACGCTACCGCGTTCGCGACATGCTGGACGAGGCGCGAGGTATCTTTCCCGAAACCATCGTGACCCGTGACTTCGACCGTTACCGGGTGACGCGCGAGCGCATCGATCTGTTGAACGAGGAGTTGGAGGACGACGAAGCGCTGATTAAGAGCGTCGTCGCCGAGCACGCAGCGAAGGTCGACTGATCTATCCTTAGCGCCTCCAGGGTGCACGACGAGCTCACGGGAGTTTTCTGTTTGACCCATCACAAGATGGCGCCGATCTCCTTTTTCGCTACGGATTTCCGGCTAGCGATGGGTGGCACCAGATCATCAAGCGCATGAATCGGTAAACAGAGATCAAGGAGGTGCAGTTACGACAGAACGAAATACGTATACCTGGCTTTGATCAGAGTCCCCTGGTTCTCAGCAACGAGTTAACCTTTAAGAAGGAGGCATCACGTGAAACGCAAGTTTTGGAGTATCCTTACGGTAATTACGGCGTTGGTCATGCTGTTGGGTGGATGCGGCCCGGCGGGAGAACAGGTCACAGCAGATGAACCTTTTAGAGTCGCGTTCGTCTACATTGGCCCTCCCGGCGACCTGGGCTGGACCTACGAGCACGATCAAGGGCGCCAGATGTTGGAAGAGGAGTTCGGTGATCTGGTGGAGACGGCGTACATTGAGGACGTCCCCGAGGGGCCGGATGCAGCGCGCGTGATCCGCGACTATGCCCAGCAGGGCTTCGATATGATCTTCACCACCTCCTTTGGCTACATGGACCCCACGCTTGAGGTCGCACAGGAGTTCCCCGACGTGCTCTTTGAGCACTGCTCCGGCTACAAGACCGCCGATAATATGTCCACCTACTTCGGACGGATGTACCAGCCCCGCTATCTCTCCGGCATTGTCGCCGGACGGATGACCGAGGCTAACAAGATCGGATACGCCGCGGCGTTCCCGATCCCGGAGGTCATTCGCGGCATCAACGCCTTCACCCTAGGCGTCCGCGAAGTCAACCCCGAAGCCGAGGTCAACGTCGTCTGGACCAACACCTGGTACGACCCGGTCGTGGAGCGTGAGGCCGCTATGGCCCTGCTCGACGAGGGCGTCGACATCGTCACCCAGCACCAGGATACCACCGAGCCTCAGAAGGCCGCTCAGGAGCGCGGCGCCTTGAGCATCGGCTATGACTCCGACATGCGAGAATTCGTCGGTGACACGGTACTCACCAGTCCCGTGTGGAACTGGGGCGTCTACTACATTGACACGGTCCGCGCCGCGATGAACGGTGAGTGGGAGACGCATCAGTATTGGGGCAGCATTAACGACGGCGTCGTTCAGCTGGCCGAGTATAGCCCTCAGGTTCCGCAGGACGTGCGCGACGAGGTTGCCTCCGAGCGCGAGCGCATCACCAGCGGTGACTGGGACGTCTTCTGCGGCCCCGTGGCCGATCAGGAAGGCAATGTCAGGGTCCCCGAAGGTGAATGCATGAGCGACGAGGATATGCTCAACATGGATTGGTTCGTGGAGGGCGTCATCGGTTCCACGGGCAACTAGATCCCGTCAGAACGAGGGGCGGAGCGAGAATCGAGCTCCGCCCCTTTTGAACTACCTAAGTTTCTCAACAGCGTAGCTTAGAGAAGCACAAGCAGCGCTGATTTTATCTTTTGAAGGAAGGTACCTTAGCGTGAAAGGTGCGCTATGAATAACGCAAGCAACGAACAGCCAGAGCGTCAACCGATTCTGAAGTTGCACGGCATCACCAAACGCTTTCCCGGCGTGCTCGCTAATGATCACGTGGACCTGGAGCTCTATCCCGGTGAGGTGCTGGCGCTCCTGGGCGAGAATGGGGCGGGTAAGACCACACTGATGAACGTCGTGATCGGGCTCTATCGCCAGGACGCCGGTCAGATCTGTGTGCGAGGGGAACCGGTGGAGATCCACTCACCCCGCGACTCGGCCGCGTTGGGCATCGGGATGATTCACCAGAACTTCATGCTGGTGGAGACCATGACCGTCGCAGAAAACATCGTGCTGGGCCTGCAGGAGCTGGACTTTGTGCCGGACATGGACACGGTGGCGCAGCGCATCAACGAGCTCTCGCAGCGTTACAATCTCAAGGTCGATCCTCAGGCGCGTATCTGGCAGTTGAGTGTGGGCGAGCAACAACGGGTGGAGATCCTCAAGCAGCTCTATCGCGGCGCGGAGATTCTGATCCTGGACGAGCCGACGGCGGTGCTGACGCCCCAGGAAGCCGAGGATCTGGCGCGGGTCCTGGAGATCATGACCGACGAGGGCAAATCGGCCATCTTCATCACCCACAAGATGGGCGAGGTCGTCGCCTTCTCCGACCGCGTCCAGGTGCTACAGAACGGAAAAACCGTCGCCGTGAAGCGCACCGCGACGACGGATAGTCATGAGCTGGCCCGTCTTATGGTGGGACGGGAGGTGCTCTTCCGCCTGGACAAGAAGACGTGCACGCCCGGGGACATTATCCTCCGCCTGGACAACGTCCACGCGCTGAACGCCAAAGGGTTACCCGCGCTGCGGGGCGTCTCCCTGGAGATTCGCCAGGGCGAGGTTCTGGGTATTGCGGGGGTCGCCGGTAACGGACAGCGCCAGCTCTCCGAGGTGATCACCGGGCTACGCGAAGTCACAGAGGGCGACATCTACATCAACGGCGAACGGATGACCAACCGCAGGCCGCTGGATATTATCAAATCCGGCGTCAGCCACATCCCCGCCGACCGGGTGGGACTGGGCGCGGTGGGAAACATGGCGGTCTCGGATAACCTGGCGATGAAGGGCTATCGGAAGCCCCCCTTGGCCGAAAACGGCATCCTGCGTCCCCAACGGATCCTGGACTTCGCCCGGCAGTTGATCAGCACCTTTCAGATCGTGACGCCGACCCCGCAGACGCGTATCAAGTTCCTCTCCGGAGGCAACGTGCAGAAGTCGATTCTGGCGCGGGAGATCGACGCCTGCGCCGGCCTGCTTATCGCTGTCTATCCATCGCGCGGGCTGGACGTGGGCGCGACGGAGTCGGTCCGGGGCATGTTGCTGGAGCAGCGCGACGCGGGCATGGGCGTGCTGCTCATCTCCGAAGACTTGGAGGAGCTCCTGACCATCGCCGACCGGATCGCCGTGCTCTTTGAGGGCGAGATCATGGGCACGCTTCCGGCGGAAGAAGCGGATATTCAGACGTTGGGCTTGATGATGGCTGGCGTTCGGAAAACCGAAGCCGAAGCAGCCGCTGGCCCGGAGTAAGGAGGTCCTTATGCGTTTTGTATTCGAGAAACGTCGCTCCCTCTCACGACGGGTGATGGTGCTGGTGCCCATTATCTCCTTCTTTATCTCACTGCTGTTGGGGAGCATGTTGCTGGGCATCTTCGGCGTCAACCCACTGGCGACCTACGTGGCGATGGCGCGCGGCGCTTTCGGCTCGTACCGTACCCTTTCGGAGACATTGGTCAAGGCCATTCCGTTGATGCTGACCGGGCTGGGCGTCGCTATCGCCTTCCAGATGAAATTCTGGAACATCGGAGCGGAGGGCCAGCTGGCCCTGGGCGGCGTCGCGGCTGCCTGGGCCGCGCTCTTCATCTCCGACTTCATTCCCGATTTCCTCCTGCTGCCGACGGTCCTATTGTTCGGCGCGGTGGCGGGCGCGCTCTGGGCCGGCGTCCCCGCTGTCTTGAAGGTCACCCTGGGCGTAGACGAGACGTTGACGACGTTGATGTTGAACTACGTCGCCATTCTCTTCTCGGAGTATCTCTACTACGGCCCGTGGCGCGACCCCCAGGGATATGGCTTCCCCGGGACAGCGCCCTTTCCCGAGGCCGCCTGGCTGCCGCGACTGGGCAACACGCGGGCGCACCTGGGCCTGATCTTCGCCATCGTCGCGGCGGTGATCCTCTGGTTTGTAGTGCGGCGGACGCGCTGGGGCTTTGAGCTCCGCATCATCGGAGAGAACAAGCGCTCGGCGCGCTATCTGGGCATCCATATCGGGCGCAACATCGTGCTGGCCCTGCTCATCTCCGGGGCGCTCAGCGGTCTGGCAGGCGCCTGCGAGGTGACGGCTATCTCGCGCCGCCTGCAGCAGGGGCTGTCCCTGGGATACGGCTACACCGCCATCATCGTCGCCTGGATGGCCCAGCTCAACCCGCTGGCGGTGCTACTGGTCGCCGTGCTGATGGGCGGCCTGCTGGTCGGCGGGGATCAGGTACAGATGCGGATGGGGCTGCCGTCGGCGGTGGGGGTCGTCCTGCAAGGGCTCATCCTCTTCCCTATGTTGGCCGGAAGTCTCTTTACCGAATTTCGCCTACGCGTCCTGCGTGGGCCTGACCAGACGAGCGCGCCGGAACTCGCGACAGAGGAGGCCGTATGATCGCGTTGCTGACGTCAATCCTCACCATTACACTCCGGGCCGGCACGTCGCTAATCTACGCGACGCTGGGCGAAATCTACACCGAGCGCTCCGGTATCCTCAATCTCGGCATGGAAGGGATGATGCTGATGGGCGCGGTTACCGCCTTTACGACGGCCTATTACACCGAAAGTCTCGGCCTGGCCATTCTCGTCGCCATGCTTATCGGGGCCGGATTGGCAGCGATTCACGCCTTTCTCTCCGTCACCATGCGGGCCAATCAGGTGGTCAGTGGGCTGAGCATCACGCTGTTTGGTAGCGGAATGTCGCGCTTCCTGGGGCAACGCCTGGGGCCGCCGGAGAACAACAATTACCTGGGCGGTCTGGTGGGACCGAGATTCACCAAGGTCCCTATTCCTGTGCTCAGTCAGATTCCCGTGGTGGGCGCGGTCTTCAACCAGGATCTCCTGACCTATGCGCTCTACCTGCTGATCCCGTTAGCCTGGTTCTACCTTTATAAGACGCGCAACGGTCTCAACCTGCGTTCCGTCGGAGAGAATCCCCAGACCGCCGACGCCATGGGTATCGACGTGCTGCGCACACGCTACGTCTACACCATCTTCGGGGGGATACTGGCGGGACTCGGCGGCGCGCATCTCTCGCTGGCCTACACCCCCGGCTGGACCGAGAATATCACCGGGGGGCGCGGATGGATCGTGATCGCGCTGGTGATCTTCGCCATGTGGAATCCGGCCCGGGCGGTGCTCGGCGCCCTCCTCTTCGGTGGTATCAACGCCGTGCAGTTCCGCCTGCAGGCCGCCGGCACGACGATCCCGTCGGCGTTCCTGAACATGCTCCCCTACCTGGCGACCATCGCCGTGCTGGTAGCGATGACCTGGTGGGAGGCGCTGCGACATCGTATCGGTGCGCCGGCTGCGCTCGGCGAGCCCTACATGCGCGAAGAAAAATAGCATTCTAATCCAGACTTTTAAATTTAAAGTTGGCTCTACTGAAATAACTAAATCTCTCACCACAGAGACACAGAGGGCACAGAGAAAATAAGAGGTTACTTACATAAATTAACCCAAGATGCTTATTTCGTGAATTTTTCTCAATGTCTTTTTTAGCTACCTATCACTTTTAGGCAAAGGTTGATCCATTACGAGATACAATGGTGCATACGTCTCGAAAGCACGATATTCTACACAATTTCATGTATGGGCTCGTGGTTAGCGACGAAGCCCTTGGGTGGAGTCGCGACGAAGTCGCGGCATAACGCCACTTCGTTACGCTTGCCCTGTGGGGCAACCCTTGGGCATTGGCCCCAGGACAAGTGTCCAAG
>CAZCPK010000160.1:0-8548 GCA_964500755.1 uncultured Anaerolineales bacterium | reverse complement strand
AGTTCAACACGGATTATGTGGCGGCTGCGCGCCACATGAATCCTTATCGTTTGACCCACCACCCATTCCAGTAATGAACGAAGGTATCTTGAGAACCGCCGGGAAGATGAGTGGAGAGGTGCTTTACAAGGGGCCAGGTCATCCCTAGGGCTATAACAGAATAAAGCGCCACAACTATGCCAATGATCAACAACTTACGCCATGATAGGCCATTTCGCATCTAGCGACCTCCTTGGTACAAACCTTCAGGAAAACGGAGGGTATTTTACCACCATGTTGAAAATGTGGTAAACACTTGTGGCTCCGATGAGCAAACTTCACCGGAGCCACAAGTCAATCGACTCAACCGAAATTACGGCATAAGGTACAACGGACCTGCGATTACCCGATCATGTTGACTGAAAATCCATGCCGGCGTGCAGAAAATGATCATTTTCAGATATTCGAAGGTGCGTCGCACCTGGTTACACCCTAAAACCGTAATTTCAGCAGCTCAACCCTTATCGGACTTGGGTTCAACTCGCAAGTGCAAGAAATGACCATTTGGAAAGAAAGGCAAGCTTAGGTCAAGCGACAAAAGGGTATAGGGCACTCACGCAGTCCTGCCCGACGTTTCTCCCACCATATCGGCGATTTCGTCGCCGCTGATAACTTCGTGCTCAATTAGATGACCGGCGACGGCGTGCAATGCGTCCTCATGTGCCTGCAGGAGGTCCACGGCGTGAGCCTGCGCTTCCTCGACGATGCGGCGGATTTCGGTGTCGATCAACTTCATCGTCTCGGGGCTGATGTCCTGGCGCAGATTGCCCATCCGTCCCAGGTAACCGCCCATCGACGAATCCCCGGAGTAACGGACCGGCCCCAGCGCCTCGGTCATCCCAAACTCGGTGACCATGCGGCGCGCCAGCTGCGTGGCCCGCTCCAGGTCGTTGGCGGCGCCGGTGGAGAGCTCGTCGAAGACAACCAACTCCGACGCGCGTCCGCCCAACATCACAGCCATACGCTGCATCAGCTCGTCCTGGCCCAGCAGATAGGTGTCCTCGTCGGGCATCTGCAGCGTATACCCCAGCGCCCCCTTGGAGGTGGGGATGATGCTGACCTTGTGCACCGGATCGGTCTCCGGCTGCAGGTAGGCGACCAGCGCGTGACCGCCCTCGTGATAGGCGACCTTGCGGCGCACCTCGTCTTTCAGCGTCATCTTGCGCTGCAGGCCGGCGACGACGCGTTCCAACGCCAGGTCGAAGTCGTCCATGGTGACGGCGTCGTGGTCGCGCCGTACGCCCAGCAGCGCGGCCTCATTGACCAGATTCGCCAGGTCGGCCCCGGAGAAGCCCGCCGTGATCTGGGCGAGGCGCTCAAGATCCACGTCGTCGGCTAGCTGCACCTCGCGAGTGTGGATGTGCAGAATCTCCCGACGGCCCCTCTCCGTCGGCAGCACCACCTGGATCTGGCGGTCGAAGCGCCCCGGGCGCAGCAGCGCTCGGTCCAGAATCTCGGGGCGATTGGTCGCCGCCATAATGACGACGCCCTGATTGGGCTCAAAGCCGTCCATCTCGTTGAGCAGCTGGTTGAGCGTCTGCTCGCGCTCATCGTTGGTCCCGATGGCACCGACCCCCGCGCGCGACTGCCCGATGGCATCAATCTCGTCGACAAAGACGATACAGGGCGCCTTCTTCTTAGCCTGCTCGAAAAGGTCCCGCACCCGAGAGGCACCCACGCCCACGAACATCTCGACGAAGTCGGAGCCGCTGATGGAGAAGAAGGGCACGCCGGCCTCGCCGGCGGTCGCCTGGGCCAGCAAAGTCTTGCCGGTCCCGGGCGGCCCCACCATCAGCACGCCTTTGGGCAGTTTGGCGCCCAGCCGGGTGAAGCGAGAGGGATCCTTGAGGAACTCGATGATCTCCTTGAGCTCCACCTCCACCTCGTCCAGCCCACCGACGTCCTCGAATTTGATGCCCGTCATCTCACCGGCAATCTCCTGCGCGCCGCTCTTGCCGATGGACATCACGCCGGGTCCGCCGCCGCCCGCCATGCGCCGCATCAAGAAGATGCCAGGCACGATGAGAAACGCCATGGGCAGCAGCCAGCCCAGCAGTAGCGGGAGGACATTGTTGGCGGGCGGCTCCGCGGAGAACTCGACCTCCGCCGCCCGTAATCTTTCAATCAACTGTTCGTCGCCGACGCGCACGACATTATAGGTGTTCGGATCCTCCGACTCCTCTTGCGGACAGCAGGTATACTGGATGCGATCCGGTCCGATATTCACCTCTCTGATCTGCCCTTCCTCGAGCTGCTCCAGGAACTGACTGTAGGGCACTTCTTGCATGCGCAGCACCATCGGCCGATAGATCAGCTGCTGGAAGAGCCAGGAGCCGATCAGCACGATGACCAGGTAGATCAGCGAAAATCGAATTTGCTTACGTTGATTCTTATCCATCTAACCTTTCTCGGCAGTATTCTGAAATTACAGTATAGGTGCAACGCACCTACGATGATTGGGGCATGCTGGATAAAAAGACATGTCAGCGTGCGCGAAATGGCCATCTTCAAACTTTCTAAGGTGCGTCGCACCTGGCTACATTCTAATACCGTAATTTAAGGTAGTCTTGCTATAAGTCATTCTATTATCGCATGCGAATATTAACGTCACATTAGCGTGAGCATAGAACTTCGTAGGCGACACCAGGAATGGGAGTTTTAGCTTCCGTCGGACTTCATCAATTCCCGCAGGAGCAGGGTGGCGTACGAGCCCGAGGGTGCAAAGAAGGAGACGATCAGGCCTTCATCCTCGATGCGCCATTCGAGGTCTTCTGGACGGTAGCGCAGGTGACGGCGTGTGCCCGGCGCCTTGACCGGGGCAAAGTCGTCCGGCGTCAGCTCGTATCTGCGCAACAGGGTCGCCTCCAGCGCCGCCGCTTCGTATTTGGGCTCCATCATCTTGTACCCGTAGAGGGGACCGGTAGCGCTGATCTCCCACGCCGGGATCCGCGGACGCTCAACCGCCACGTCCTCGACGGTGAAGATCCCACCCGTGTCGTGTTTCTTGGCGAGGTCGCCGTGGAGCAGATCATCCATGGTCCCTTGTGCCATGCGTTCGGCGAGGTAGCGGTTGAAGAGCGCCGACTGAAAGGCGCTGACGAAGAAACGCCGCTTCCGGTAGGAGAGATGCGCCACGCCGCGTGCCTCCAACGCCGGGCGGTCGTGTCGGACCAACGCCCAACCGGTCCAGTGGTTGTCGCCACGATTGCCGAAGCGCTGCTCCCCGTAGCCGTTAGGGACGCCGCGCGCCGCCAGCATCTCCAGGATGGGTGCCGCGCGCGCTTCCGCCTCGGGATGCACGTCGCGGATGCGCAGGGTAAAGCGATTGCCGCGCAGGTGACCGGTGCGCAGCTTGTTGGTGTGGCGTCTGGCCCAGAGGACGCGCGCGTTCTCCAGCGTCAGCGCCTCCGCACGCGCCGGCGGGACATTCCATACGGAGAGCGTCTGGCGCGTCACGGCCCAGGTATCCTTGAGGCCGGCGTAGCCGATGTCGCGGCGGCGCACCCCCAGCTCTTCAGCCAGCTGTTGGACCAGCGCAAAGGTCGAGAGACCGCGCTTCTCAACCCGGATGTAGGTATGCTCCCCCTTGCCGATGGGTGCGTAGGCCGGCACCTCTTCGACGACGAAGTCCTCGGGCTGCTGGCGGATGTGGCCCCCTACCCCCGGCAGCTCGGCGGTGAGATAGGGCAGGCGCCACTCCAGCGAACGATAGGCGTGGGGCACGGGCTACTCCGAGAGCAGGTAGGCCAGCAGCAGGCGCACGGTGGCCGTCAACGACTCCTCGTGCGTGCGCTCGTAGCTGTGCGACGCGTCGACACCGGGCCCGATCAGCGCGACCTTGAGGTCGGCGCCGGCCCGCCAGGCGGCCTCGCCGTCGGAACCGTAGTACGGGTAAATGTCGGTGCGATAGGGAATGTCGTGCTCTTTAGCCAGGCGCTCCAACCGGCGGCGGAGGCCCAGGTGATACGGACCACCGGAGTCCTTAGCGCAGATGCCCACGCTGAACTCATCGGAGTTCTGATCCTCGCCGGCTGCCGCCATATCGACGGTGACCAACTCGGTGACGTCCTCACCGAATCCGGCGGCTGCGCCGTGGCCCACCTCCTCGTAACCGGAGATCAGCACGTCGAGCCGGTAACGCGGGGTCAGCTCCGCCCGGTGCAACGCCAGCAATGCGCCATAGATGGCAGCGACGCCAGCTTTATCGTCAAGATAGCGGGAACGGATAAAACCCGCGTTGACCTCCACCCGGGGATCGACGTAGACGAAATCCCCCACCTCGATGCCCAGCGCCCGCGTCTCCTCCTGGCTCTCGGTGCGCGCGTCGAGGCGCACCTCGTAATTCTCCGGGACGCGCTGCAACTCCCGGGCTTCCTTTCCGTAGATGTGAACCGAGGCTTTCTTGGGCAGAATGGTGCCGCGATAGGCGCGCGCGTCGCCGGTCATCACGGTGCAGCCCTCACATTCCACGGCGTGCCAGTCGAAGCCGCCGATGGGCGTCAACAGCAGACGGCCATTCTCCTTGATCGTGCGCACCATCGCGCCTAGCGTGTCGACGTGAGCCGTCAATGCGCGTGGGGCCTCATGAGCGCTGCCCCAGGTCAATAAGAGCCCGCCTTTTCGCGGTCGGCGCTGCACCAGGGGAAGGTCGGCGCAGGCATCGGCGACGAAGCTTAGCGCCGCTTCGGTATCCCCCGTCGGGCTGTGGATCTTGAGCAGCTGGGTGAGAAACTCCACCGTCTCCTTGATGGGAACCTCTGGTAACGACAAAAGAACCTCCTCAAAAGGTAAGTTGAGAATCAAAGACGAAAAGCAGTCAGGTTGCAACGTTCCAACGTTGCGCCGGTCACTGGAGAATCTCGACGTCGTAGGGCAAGACCGGCACGACCTCCAGGGTACCCTCGTATTCCTGTACCTGACCGGTCACCCGCAGGCGCGTGCCCGGCGTGCCCAACGCGGGATTGGCGTCGGGAATGCGGGTCAGCACCGTGTCCCAGATAAAGACCAGCACCTGTCCGGTGCCGTCGGAGACGAAGAGCTTGGTCCCCACACCTGCATCTTGCACAGTCACCAGCTCACCCTCAATAGTCGCCCGTTGACTGAGCGCATCACCAAGCGCCGCCACCTCGAGGGGCGCGCCGCCGCCACCGCCGGCGGTCACCACGGTGACGCCGTCTCCGCTCCGCGGCTCCAGCTGCACCTCCCCGTCATAGGTACCCACCTCCCCGACGACCCGCACCTGAGCGCCCACGTTGAGACCGGGCGCATCGCCACAGGCGTCGTAGATGTCGTGCCAGAGCAGGAGCGTCACCTGACCGGTGCCGTCATCGAGCGTGAACTTGAAGCCCTTGGAGAAGCTGGTCGTGGAGACGATCCGCCCCCGCGCCGTCACCGTCTCTCCGACCAGGTCAGAGAGCGCGGAAAGCGCGGTTCCCGGCGTAGCCGTGGGCGACGGCGTCGCGGTGGGTGTCATCGTGGGAGCAGGGGTCTCCGTCGGTTCAGACGTCGGCGTGGCGGTCGCTGTCGGGGGCGCCGGTGTCTCCGTCGGTGGTAGTGACGTCGCTGTGGCGGTCGGCGCCGACGTGGGGGTTGACGTTGACCGAGGGACGGGTGTCTCGGCTGCTCCGCCACAGGCAGCCAACGTCCAAGAGAAGATCACAAGAAGTAGAATCGAATGAAAGAGCCATCGCCGGGGCACGCCTAGTTCTCCTCGTCCTTGACGAAAGCCGTCATGATAATGCTGACAACGCTGACGACCAACGAGCCGAGGAGAGCGGCCCAGAAATCCCGGATGTAGAAGCCCACCATAAAGAGCTGGTTGGCCAGAGCCGCCGCCAGCCAGAAAGAAAACGCATTGACGACGATGGTGAACAGGCCCAACGTCAAGATCATCAAGGGACAGGTAAGCAGCTTCAGAAAGGGCCGGATAAAGGCGTTCACCAGCCCAAGAATGACCGCCATGACCGCATATACTGCCCAACCGCTGCTTTCCACCTGAATGCCGGGAACCAGCCAGACAGCCACAAACAACGCAAAGGACGTAATTACCCAACGGATCAAGAGCTTCATGTCAAACCTCCTTGACTTCATCCTACGGGTAGAGCGACTACGTGCTTAAAGTGAAAGGACGCAGAGCCGACGCTGGCCCGACGCCGGCCCAACCACCGCCTGTAACGACGATCCCATCACGTTAACTATACTACACCTCAACCAGGAAGAAAGTCTTAGGAAGCGGGAAGTTGCGCCTTGTCCAAAGTACGCTATTATCAGAGAAGAGATGCTGTAGGGGGATCTCCCCAATACAATCGAGTCTCTGAAAGTACGGCATAAGGTGCAACGCACCTACAATGATTAGTCATGCTAGATAAAACGACATGTCAGCGTGCGCGAAATGGCCATTTTCAGGCTTTCTAAGGTGCGTCGCACCTAGTTAGACGCTAATCCCGTAATTTACGTCGAGTATATACTGAAGCAGCAATAGGACGCAAAACTATGGCGCAGGAACAGATCCTGATCTTGAGCGACAGCACAACGCTGCAGCAGACGATACGGGATGCGTTACCCAAAGGCTATCGGGCAACGAGCTATCCAACGTTGACCGCGTTGACGGCGCTTGAGGAGCCTCCAGCAGCAGCCTTACTGCTTCTGGACGTGAAGCTGCTGCGCTCACCCACGCCATCTGCGTCCCAGCTGCGAGCGCTTTCACGTTATCCCGCGCTCATCTTTCTGCCGGACCTAGACGACGTCAGAACCGTCAACGAGCAGCTTCCTCATCTACAGCTAGCGGGCGTGCTCCCCGCGCCCTTAGATGCAAAGTATTGCAAGAAGGTGTTGGAGCGCACGCTTACCTGGGCAGAACGTGAACCCCGGCGTCAGCGGCTACAACAGGATTTGGAACGCGCCAACACGTTGCTCAACCGTCGGCTTCAAGCCTTGAACACACTTTATACCGTGGGGAAATTCATCGTGTCTTCACTGGACGTGACGGAGGTGCTAGAGCGCGTTTTGAATGCTTCTGTGAATCTGACCCAGGCGGAAGAAGGTTTTGTCCTACTTCGAGAGGATGACTCCCTCTACCTGCGGGCTGCCAGGAATATGAATGGAGAGCTGATGGAGCGCCTACACCGCGAAGCAAATGACGAGATCGCGTGGCGCGTCATCCGTTCAGGGCGCCCGGTGATGCTACAGCGCGAGACGCGGATTGCCACCGGCTATCTGGTCCGCGCTTTACTCTACGTTCCCCTGCAGGCTGGCGAGGAGAAGCGGATGGGCGTTCTCGCCGTCATCAATCGCACCCGGGACCGGGGATTCGATGAAGAGCAGCTCTTCACGCTCTCCTCGGTGGCGGATTTCGCCGCCATCACCCTGAAGAACGCGCAGCTCTTCAACACCGTGGAGACGGAGCAATCCCGCCTGCGCACAATTCTCGGTGAGGCAGCCGAGATCATCCTGATCACCGATAGCAACGCTCGACTGCTGCTCTGGAGCCAGACGGCCGGTGACGTGTTGGATATCCCCACCCATGCCGAAGGACATCCCGTTGATGAGGTCATCTCTCACCCGGGCGTCCTGGAGCTCTTTCACAAAACCCAAGATACGCGGGAACCAGCTCACGCCGAGATTTCTTTGGACGGCAACCGGATTTTCAACGCGCAACTTACCCCCATCCAGGATCTAGGGCGCGTGGTGGTGATGCAGGACATCAGTCATCTCAAGGAGCTGGATCGACTCAAATCTGAGTTCGTCTCGACCGTCTCTCACGATCTCCGTACACCTCTGACCACCATCCAGGGCTACATCGCCCTGTTGGAGAACGTAGGCCCACTCAACACTCAACAGAAGACATTTATCAACAAGGCGCTCAATAGTCTCAGCTACATTACCGATCTCATCAGTGACCTGCTGGATATCGGACGCATCGAAGCAGGCTACAACCTGGAGATGGAGAAGTTACGCTTTGACATCTTGTTGCAAGAAACCTGTCAGGAGCTGCAGCCCCAGGCGGAAGAAGCGGCTCTAACCCTGCACTGCCCCAGCATATCGCAACCGTTATGGGTCCACGGTAACGCCAATCGGCTGCGCCAGGTGCTTGAGAACCTGATCAGTAACGCCATCAAGTACAACCCGGCCCCCGGCTGGGTCCGGATCACCCATGAGCTCAACAGCAATCACGTGATCGTCCACGTTAGCGATAACGGGATCGGCATCTCCAAGGAGCATCAATCGCGTATCTTTGAGCGCTTCTACCGGGTACAGGCGCCGGAAACCGAGGATGTGCGGGGGACTGGCCTGGGCCTGGCGATCGTGAATTCGGTGGTCGAGAAGCACGGGGGGCGAGTCTGGGTCAAGAGCGCCCCGGGCGAAGGCAGCACCTTCTCTTTCATCCTGCCGTTGGAAGAAACGCTCCCCGCTAGCTGACCACGCCCCACTCGCCGCAGCATTGGGCAAACGAAGCGGTTCTAAGGCTTGCCAAGGTTGCTCAGCGCCTCCTGGCAAAGCGTCCCCAGGT